>URGA01000016.1 GCA_900547275.1 uncultured Oscillospiraceae bacterium
TACAGCTCAAGCGCACAGACTTCAAATTATCCTCTTGGCTGGCATTACGGTACTAACAGTACAGATTACTGCCTGTCTACAGACAATGTTTTCACAATGAGTGATGGAACATATAACTTTGAAGTTTCCGGTTTCGGTTCTGAACAAAATGCGAATAACACATATGCTCAGTCCGGTCAGTCAATGAAAACAACATTTACTCTTAACAGCGGACTTCCCGCAGGTACATATACTTTCAATGTATCTTACAAGTTCGAGATGAAAAAATGGAACTTTTTCACCGATTGGCAGAGCAAATATGCTACTACGCAGACAGACACAATCACAATCATCTCTAAGTCTTACACAGACGCAATGGGCGGCTCAATCAGAGTAGGCTCAAACTCAGGTCTTCGTTTCGGTTTTGAAACAAAAGAGGACGCAGATACAATTGATGAATACGGTTTCCTTTATCTTTACGGCGAGACAGATACACTTACTCCCGAAACAGAAGGCGTTAAGAAGCTGAAAGCTGAAAATTTCATCACACACGAAGAGGGCACAGAAGACGAATACACCACATTCAATCTTGTATTCACAAACGTTCCCAAATCAGGTTTTGATACAAATATTACAGCTTGCTCTTATGTTGTAATTGATGGTGTTACACATTATTCACAGCCTGTAACCCGCAACTTCAGAGGCGTTGCAGAGGAAGTTCTCGCAGATGAGGATGTTGACCCTGCAACAAAAGAAGCTATAAGAGAAATGCTTAATCAGTAATTTTATAATTTGATCCCGAGGTGAATAAAGATGAAAGAAATTTACGAAATGCCTGAACTCAAGGTAAGCAAATTCAGCTCAGTTGACGTAATGACTGCAAGTGACACAGGTGACGATAACTTTGTTGATTTCGGCAAAAGTGCCGCTAACTATTTCAAAGACTGATAACTAGTGAAATGAATAAAAATATAAAATTTTTAGCAATCGTTATTTTAGTGATTGGAGTTTCATGTTTTGCGGTTGCCTGCAGCCACTCAAATTCATCTGACGTTGATGCGTCAAATGTAACGGAAAGCGCTCTCGTATCCGGTGACCGGTCTGTTCAAAGCTCGGAAAACGGAACGGGAACAACGGCTTCTGACGCAGAAGGAGAAACTTCATCCGTCAAGGCGGGCACAACTGCTTTGGCAAATAGCAAAAACAGCGGCTACGGCAAGAGTTCTTCTTCAAGTTCAGCTGATAACGGTAATGCTCCCGGAGATAACGACGTTGCTTTTGAATCACCCGAAGGTTCTCAAAGTGGATCTTCAACAACCAAAAGTTCTTCAGCCACGACTAATAATACTTCGACCACGAAGGCAAAGCAGTCGGCAACTGACAAGGACGGTTGGGTGACAAAATGGTATTAAAAATCCAATAATTAAAGTAAAATCATAGCCGCTTAATCGGCGGTTATGATTTTTTTGTATAAAATATATTATATCTGTTGACAAAACAGGGCAATTGTAATAATATCAACCGGCAGAACATTTCGGAGGTGAAAGCAATGAAAGATAAGAATGAAATTTTTGAAAGCATGCCTATTCCAAAAGCGTATTTTAAACTTGCGCTTCCGGTTGTTTTCAGCATGGTAATTTCACTTGTTTATAACATGGTGGACACATATTTCATTGCCAAAACCGAAAATACGGACCTTGTGGCAGGCGTTGCTATCGGCGCTCCCGTATTTACCCTAATGATTGCGATAGGCGATATATTCGGTCTTGGCGGAAGTTCGGTAATCTCAAGGCTTTTCGGCCAGCAACGGGACGACGACGGAAAACGACTGAGCGTTTTCTGCTTTTACGCGGCGTTTCTTACCGGAATTGTTGTTTCCGTTTTAATGATGATTTTCAGAACGCCTATTCTTAATTTCCTTGGCGCTGAAAGCAATACGTTTGAGTACGCGTCCGATTATTATACTTGGATCGTTCTCGGCGCTCCTTTTATAATTGTTTCTTACACTCCCGTTAACCAGCTTAGAACCGAGGGCTTCTCTTCCGCGGCAATGGTTGGCTCCATTATCGGCGCCGTTGTGAATATAATTCTTGACCCGATATTTATTTTTGTTCTCGGCTACGGCGCGGCAGGCGCGGCTATTGCTACGGTTATCGGAAATATTTTTACTGATATTTTCTTTGTATGGTTCCTGATTAAGAAGAGCAAACGCCTTTCGGTAAACCCGAAGCTTATGTCAATTACCGCTCACGAACTCAAGGAAATATTTGCAATAGGTATTCCCGCGTCCATAACAAATATAACCCAGAGTTTTTGCGTTTTGCTTACAAACAGATTTCTTATGCCTTACGGAACGCTTAAGGTTGCAGCAATGGGTATTGCCCTTAAAGTCAGCATGATTGCCGTTCTTGTAATGGTTGGCTTTGCGTTCGGCGTTCAGCCTCTTATCGGATTTAATTACGGCGCCAAAGACTTTAACAGGCTTCGCAAGACAATGCGTTTTTCCTATGTATTTGAATGTTCAATGGCTGTTGCCCTTACCGCTGTTTTGTGGCTCGCCGCTCCGCTGTTGATAAAACTGTTTATGAACGACGCTGATATCCTTGAAGTCGGAACAAATATGCTTCGCCATATTATCCTCGGACTGGGCTGTTACGCATTTACTCTTGTTACAACCTGCGCTTTCCAGGCTACCGGAAAGGCTCTCGGAGCGTTTATCCTTTCTATCAACGGTCAGGGCGTAGTTTATGCTCTTGTTATGGTAATTCTTTCCCATTACTTTGGTTACCAGGGTATTCTCATTACCCAGCCTATTGCAGATACAGTTAACTGTATCGTTGCAATTTTGCTTTATTTTGGCTTGCTCCACAGGGAAATCAAAAAAGAAAAAATCACTGCTTGACACTTGAATTCAATATAATACCTTGTCCTTTAGCAATACTTTGACAAATAAATATCAATAATTTTTCATTGCAATGTAATTTACAGTTTGTTAATTGATTGTTAATGAATTGTTAATAATTGCCAATGGCCGCTATGTTAAAGTAAATGTATTATAATAGTATAGTTGCAATTATTTCGTTTATTGCAGCCATGAGGAGGAAAGGGGTTTGTTATGATGGATCTTAATAACATCATCGCAAAGAAAAACGAATACGCAGACTATATGGTGGACGAAATCACCCATATCTGCAAAACTTTTGAAAAGCGTGATCCGGGCTCAAAGGGAGAGTTGCAAGCCTGCGAATACATGGCAGAAGTTTTGAAGAAAGACTGCGGTTGTCAGCGTGCCGATGTAGAGTCATTTAAGGAAAATCCGGGCTCATTTTTCGGCTGGATCTATTTTACTATTACATTTGTGCTTGCGGCGGTTGCGCTGTTTTTCGTGTTCCCGCTTGCGTCTGTACTTCTGATTATTGCGGGTCTGTTTATTGTGTTTATGCAGTTCGGACTGTATAAGAAACTTATTGATAAATGTTTCCCCGAAAAAACAGGCCATAACGTTACGGCAGTTAAGAAATGCACCGGCGAAGTAAAGCGCCGCATATTCTTTAACGGTCACCCGGACGCTGCATGGGAATGGCCGGTAAACTATAAGCTGGGCGGCGTAGGCTTTGAGGGTCACGCTGTTATCTGCGGCGTAGGCGCTGTTTATTATCTTGTTCTTTCAATCGTTTATATTGCCCAGAACGGTATCCAGTTCGGCGTTGCCGATAGAAGTTCAACACTTGTAAAAATGGGCCTTGTTGGTTTGATTTTTGTTCCGTTCCTTATCGGTCTTTACTGGATGTGGAACAAAAATAGAGTTGTTGACGGCGCAAACGATAACCTTTCAGGCTGCTATATGGGTATTGCAGTTATGAAAGCGCTTCAGGACGCCGGTATCACTCTTGAAAATACAGAGGTGGGCGTTATCCTTACAGGTTCGGAAGAAGCCGGCCTTAGAGGTGCAAAAGCGTGGTGTGAACAGCACAAAGGCGAGTTCGACGACGTTCCCACATTTATTTTCTCTTACGACACTATTCACGATCCTAAATTCCTTATGACAAATTACCGCGACCTTAACGGCACTGTAAAGGCAGATAAGGAAGTTTCAGATCTGTTTATGGAAGCTGCAAAAGCGGCTGGCGTACCCTGCAAGAAGGGCTGGGTTCCCCCTCTCGGCGGCGCAACTGACTCTGCCGCGTTTGCACAGGCTGGTTTCCGCGCAACAGGCGTTACAGGTCTTAACCATAAACTGGAAGATTATTATCACACAAGACGTGATACATATGACAACATGAATAAAGACGGTCTGGCAGGCTGTTTCGCCGCCAGTGTTAAGGCGCTTGAGATGTTCGACGCCGGTGCAAAACAGTAAATCAATATAAAAAATCCCTTTCCAACTCGGAAAGGGATTTTTGTTTGATAAAAGCGCAAATAAAAGGCGGCATTTTCTGCCGCCTTAAATATTTTTTGTTGTTAGATTTGATCAGCAATTGAGTAAATGAGTTCTTTGGTTTTCTCCCAGCCAAGGCACGGGTCGGTGATTGATTTTCCGTAAACTCCGTCCTCCCATTTCTGGGCGCCGTCCTCAATATACGATTCAACCATGAAGCCTTTAACCATTTTGCGAATATCTTCTGAATGACGCATTGAATGGAGTACCTCGTTTGCGATACGAACCTGTTCAAGATAATTTTTCGATGAGTTTGAGTGGTTCGTGTCTATGATAACTGCTGGATTTGTTATTGAGCCGTCGCAGTAAATGTTGTAGAGCATTCTGAGGTTTTCATAATGATAGTTGGAATGGTTGATGCCGTGGCGGTCAACGCTTCCTCTGAGAATAGCGTGGGCAAGAGGATTGCCCTTTGATTCAACTTCCCATCCGCGGTAAATAAACGAGTGGTCGCCGTGAGCCGCTTTAATTGCGTTGAGCATAACGGAAAGGTCGCCGCTCATTGGGTTTTTCATACCGATTGGAATATCAATACCGCTGGATATTAAACGGTGCTCCTGGTTTTCAACGCTTCTTGCGCCTACTGCAACATAGGAGAGCAGGTCGCTTAAATAGCGGTGATTTTCGGGGTAGAGCATTTCGTCTGCGCAGGAAAGGCCGGTCTGCTCAATAGCCTTAAGATGGATTCTGCGGATACAGCGGATACCTTCGTACATATCGGGCTTCTTGCCGGGGTCCGGCTGGTGGAGCATTCCCTTATAGCCTGCGCCCGTTGTTCTGGGCTTTCCTGTGTATATTCTGGGAACGATGACGATCTTGTCTGCAACCTCTTTCTGAACGTCTGCAAGACGGTTTATGTAGTCAAGAACGCTGTCTTCGCGGTCCGCGGAGCAGGGGCCGATAACGAGAAGCATTTTGTTGCTCTCGCTTCTGATTATTTTTGCAATCTCTTCATCGCGCTTAGCTTTTTCCGCCGCAAGGTCATCAGTCAAAGGCATTTCCTTCTTAAGTTCCTGCGGTATAGGAAGCTTACGGATGAATTTCATGTTGTCCATTTTGTCGTAATTAGTCATTTTTATCACCTTGTATATTATTAGTATTATTATACGGCGCAGTGCGTAATTGTCAATCATATACTTTAAACTGTTAAAAGTACGGGAAAATACTTTAACGCTTTAAAGTCTACAAGTATTGGCACTATTATACCAAAGTGTACAGATATTGTCAATACGAAGTTTATGACTGTAAAATAATGCCGAAATTGTAAACTTTCTTGCGGGTGTGTTGACTAAGCGGTGTTTTTGCTTTAACATATTAGGCACTGCGGGAGAATAACATGAAAACTATTCAAAAAAACACTAAAAAGAAAAAACGCACCGGAGCGATGCGTTCAAAAAAATATGTAACCGTTAAGAATTCAAAGCCTTTTACAGGGGCTTTTATCCTGCTGCTCGTTGTTGTTATTGTGGCGGTTTCCTGCTTTTTTACACTCCGTTCCAATGACGATTCAAAGTTCTTTTCCACAGACGCGAAAGTTGTACAGGGTGTTGATGTGTCTGAACATAATCAGGATATAGACTGGGAGAAGCTGAAAAGCGAGACTGACTTTGCCATTATCCGCGTTGGCTACAGGAGTTACGGCAAAGGGGAAATCTTTGAAGACGAAACGGCAAAGCAAAATCTTAAATCAGCCAAAAAGGCAGAAATTCCCGTGGGCGTGTATTTTTATTCTCAGGCAGTAACTGCTGAAGAAGCAGAGGAAGAGGCAGATTTTGTAATAAAAACTATTAAGCATATGAATGTTGAACTGCCCGTATTCATCGACTATGAGTACGCTTACGGCAGCGACGGCCAGGTTACAGGCAGATTGGCAGAGGCTAACCTGTCCCCGGAAGAAGCAACGGATATCCTTAATGCTTTTTGCACCAGGGTAACTTCTGCAGGATATCAGGCCGGAGTTTATGCTTCAACATATTTTTACAATGAAAAATTGCTCCCGTCACAGCTTCACAAAGACACAGTGAAGTGGGTGGCTGATTATAACGAATCCATCACATATACCGGTGATTACGATATATGGCAGTATTCTAAAACCGGCTCACTTTCCGGGAATGGCAGTAAATATATTGATCTTAATTACTGGTATCTTGAAAAGTAAGGGGAACGATTTTATGAAAAAAATATCCGGAGTTTTCGCAGTTGTACTTGCGTTGCTGGTGGCTTTTCAAAGCACAGCGCTTGTTTTCGCAGCGTCAACCGTCTCTAAATATACCGGAAAAACATATTCGCACAACAGTCAGTTTGACTCTTATGTTATTCAGAACGGTGTTGACGTTTCTGAGTGGCAGGCGAACGTTGACTGGACAAAGGTCAAGGGGGACGGAATTGATTTCGCCGTTATCCGTGCCGGCTACGGCAAAGACCCCGGTCAGACGGACAAATATTTTGAACAGAACTATAAAAACGCAAAAGCAGTGGGTATGCCAATCGGCACTTACTGGTACAGCTATGCGACTACAATCGAAAATGTAAAAAAAGAAGCGGCTCGCTGTATCGAAACGCTTAAGGGCAAGAGTTTTGAACTTCCGGTCTATTTTGACCTGGAGGAGAGCTCACAGTTTAATAAGGGCGTTGAATTCTGCTCCCAGGCTGTTGAAACTTTCTGCGAGGCTATCAGAGCGGCGGGTTATACCCCGGGCCTTTATATGAGCAGATACGCTCTTATGAATTATATTAAGCCTGAGGTAAGAAACAAGTATGAACTCTGGGTGGCTGAATACGGAACATCTTCCTGCAAGTATACAGGCGAATACGCAATGTGGCAGTACGCCGACACAGGTAAAGTAAACGGTATCAACGGCAATGCGGACGTAAATTTCCGCTATACCAAAGATTACACTAGACTTGCGGACCAGGCGTATACAGGAAAGGCGATTACACCTCAGCCCCAGATCAAAGTCGGCTCAAAAGTGTTAACGAACAACACTGACTACCAGCTGTTTTATGAAAATAACAAGGCTGTGGGCGAAGCTGTGATAACTGCAAAAGGAATTGGCGATTACCTTGGATATTCATGGTATTTTAAGTTTAATATAGTGCCTGCCAAGGTTACGGGTCTGACGCTTGAAAGCCGCACAAAGACTTCGCTGACATATGTCTGGAATAAAGCCGGCGGCGCAAAGCAGTACAAGGTATATGTCCTTAATGATACAACAGGAAAGAGCTTTGCAAAAACTGTTTCTGACACAAAGGTTACGCTGTCAGGACTTACAGATACAAATTATTATAAGGTAAAAGTCTGCGCTGTAAACGGCTCATACGTTGGCGCCTATTCTTCAATAAACGCGAAGCATACGCTTCCCGGCCAGGTAACGGGACTTACAACTTCCAGCTACGGAACAACGTCTCTTATTCTTAAGTGGAACCGAAAAGCCGGAGCAACGGGATACTATATTTACCAGTATTATCCCTCAAGCAAGACGACTAAGCAGATTGCAACGGTAAAGGGCGACAAAACAACAACTTATAAGATCACGAATAAAGCCTCCGGAACGTATTACTATTACTACGTTGCGGCCTATACCGTAGATTCAAAGACGAAAGTGGGCGCAAAGAGCTCGAAGCTTACAACAAGCACCCGTCCGAAAGCAACGAAACTGACTTCCGCAACTTCGCCTTCTTATAAAAGGCTTACCGTTAAGTGGAACAAGGTAACGTGCACCGGTTACGCTGTTCAGTATTCTACGAAAAAGGACTTTTCCTCAGACGTTAAAACGATTTATGTAGGCGGTTCAAAGTCTTCTGTAACAATCAAGACAAATAAATCAAACCGCACCTATTATGTGCGTGTCCGCCCATATAAATATCCCAACAATACGCGTCTGTACGGCTCTTACAGCAGTGCAAAATCAGTTAAAGTAAAGTGAGGTTGCTATGAACAAAATAACTATCGCCCGAATTTTTTCAATGATAACCAATAAGTCAGCAAAAAGAACAAAGTTATTGCAGAAGTATCAAATATTTCATCATATGGGTAAAAATGTTGTCTATCATTCAAAACACATTCCATCTGAGCCTTATCTTGTATCAATCGGGGATAATGTGAAGATATCCGCTGATGTTAAATTTATAACCCACGATATAAATCAGACCATGTTTAAGGCAGCGGGGTACCCGGTCAACAATGAATGCCTTTACTATATGGATAAAATTGTGGTTGGGAACAATGTGATGATCGGCCTTGGTGCGCTGATTATGTACGGCGTAACTATAGGAAACAATGTTATTATAGCCGCCGGTTCTGTCGTAACGAAGGATGTGCCTGACGGTAAGATAGTTGGCGGAAATCCTGCCAGAATTATCGGCGAGACTGACAAGTTAGCAGAAAAGCGGCTTGAGCAGACTAAAAACAGACCTCATGACGGTTCAGGTATCGATAAAATAAACAAATATTTTTGGGAATAAAAATTTTTTAAGATAGTTATTTATAGCAAAAAATATGGCTGCAGGTTTATGCCTGCAGCCTTGTTTTTTATTGAAAATAATGTTCAGAGTTAAGTTTGTGTGTGTTATAATTGAACTTTTTTGCCTGTTGGCGCAGATTTGATTGACAAAGCAAATGTTTATGATATAAAATATCAACAATTAACATATAAAAAGAGGCTTATACATGCAAGACGAAAACATCAATTCGCTTTTTGAGCAATACTACAATGAATACGTTGGTTATATTAAGCAGTATTGCTATTACAAATTGGGGGATTATCCTGATTACGCAGAAGACTGTGTGCAAGACACCTTCAGAGTATTATTTGAAAAATTGAGCAAGGATGCAGAATTTAAGTATGTTAAAGCATTCCTTATTAAAACCGCAAGTAATTTTGTTAATCTAAAGTATCGAGATATTGGAAGAGACAAAAACAGAAAGATTTCAATTGACGGCGAAGAGATAGATATTCCATATAACCAGAATTTTTTCGAAACTGACGAAGAAACAATAATTAAACTGAAAAATAAAATTTTGAATTCATTGTCCCGTGAGGAACGGGATTTGCTCGAAAAGACTTGCAGAGATTATAGAAATGCATATAAAACAACAAAGGAATTGGCCGCAGAATATAATTGCAGTGAAACAAATATACGCCAAAAAATTTTCGTGCTGAGAAAGAAAATTAAAAAGTTAGTAAAAGAAGAAGCAGAAAATCTATAATTTTTCTAACAAATTAAACTTTAAGTTACTAAAATAATAGAGAGCAAATACTATTAAACAATATATTATCAAAAGAAAGATAAACAAACTGTTAATGATTTGAAATATATGCGAAAATATGATAGGTGTTCATAAACAATAATTGTTCAATTATCAAACGCATAAATAGAATCAATAATAAACGGTCTTTAAATATGCAATAATAGAGCTTCTAAGAAAGCATTTCATCTGGGGGATTGATAAAATAATTGAAAGTCTTATTTTGCAATTTTAATATTTAGAAAGGATTAAAAACATGAAAAATAATTTCAAAATTAAATCAACAAATCAAAACAGTAAAAGATCACTAATTGCAGCAATATTATTGTTTATCTTTATGTTATCATTATGCAGTGTGGCTTATGCAAGTTCATACTCTACAACTGTTAAATTTAAAAACCCCTATGCTGGAAGCATGAGAAGCTTTAATGGTAACAATATTAAATATTCAGCTACAATGAGTAGTAGTGCAAAAAATGATAAGGGTACTTATACGATATATTTGCAGAAAAAGAGTGGAATTTGGGCATTTGATGTAGGAACTCCTAAAAAACTAGCTAGAGTAGGTTACGGAACAGCCAAATGGCCAGATGTAGGATCAGGTGATTATCGGCTGTATTTTGATAAATCCTCTGATGGTGTTACTCTTTCAAGCAATAATGTAACTATTGCGAACTACTGATAATTAGGTGCTTTTATGACAATAACCAGAGAAGGTATTTTTCAATTAGGATTTGCATTATTAGTACTGTATGCAATAGTAATGATTATAAGAAAAGTAAAGGCAAAAAAGGTATTATTTAACTTATCATTTGGCTTATACATTTTAATGATTATTGCATTCTGCTTTTTCCCTATAAGAATTGGCGTAATAGGTGAAGATATGCCAAATAATTTTATTCCGTTTCACAGTATCGCTGAAAGTGTCGTTGATTCCGTTAAGAACAATACGCCTTACGGAATGGTATCTGTTCTAGGAAATTTTATAATGCTCATGCCTCTGGGCATCTTTTTCTATTATTATATCAAAGACTTAAAAATTAGATTGGTAAATATATTGCTTGTTTCTATATCAATAGAAACAATACAATTTATTATAAGTCTTCTGATAGGATATAATTATAGGTGCATTGATATAGACGATGTGATACTTAATGTTTTAGGCGGAATAATAGCTTGCATATTGTTTAATTTCGCAATGAGCAAATTCATAAAAAGAAGAAATCAAGTTGTCGAATCTGAAAATATCAACAAAAGTTAAATAAAATGATTTCAAAATTATTGCTTAGAAGCAGGCCAAAAAATATTAAAACCACTTAAAAAATGATATTAAAAAGACCGTTTTACACATATCCTGATTAAAAAGGAAAAGCGGCAGAGTTAAAAAACTCTACCGCTTTTTCTTTTCATAATTTAAAAATAAAATAAATTTAAAATATTTATTATTCATCCTCTTTGATATATGTGGGAGCGTTTTTGGGGGATCTGCCTTTGATTACGTTGTGGTAATATGCGTAAGTCATCGGAGTATCGTCCGAAAGAATGTCTGCGTCCGTTACTTTTCCGAGAAAAACGGTATGGGTGCTTGTTTCCATCGTGTCGATAACCTCACAGCAGACGTAGGCCACCGTTCCGGGAACGATTGGCATATAGCCCTTAATAATCGGATCCAGCGTGTCAAATTTCTCGCAGTCGCGTCCGCTTCTGAAACCGAAAGAGCCGATTACAGCCGGGTCTGTGTGTTCTCCCAAAACGCTGATTGCAAAGCGGCCAGATTCCTTAATGCAGGAGTTTGTATAGTTGTCATGGTTTATACTGATTGCTATCGTCTGCGGGTCTGATGTTATCTGCATCGCCGCGTTGGCTGTGCAGCCCGTTGGTTTGCTGTCACCTTTCCAAGTGGTAACGACGTATAATCCGTATGAAAGTTTTGTAAAAGCCATGGGATTTGACATGATTAGCGCTCCTTTCGAATTTATAATGTAAAAAATATACAGGCGGGTTTTGTTCCGCCTGTATTTTATAGTGTGGACTTCTTATGCAAAGTATCTCTTCAAAAGACCTTCGAAAGCTTTGCCGTGACGAGCCTCGTCTCTTGCCATTTCGTGAACTGTGTCGTGAATAGCGTCAAGACCTGCTTCCTTAGCCATTTTTGCGAGGTCAAATTTGCCCTGAGTAGCGCCGTTTTCAGCTGCCACACGCATTTCAAGGTTCTTCTTGGTTGAGTCTGTAAGAACTTCACCGAGCATCTCTGCAAATTTTGCAGCGTGTTCTGCTTCTTCATAAGCAGCCTTTTCCCAGTAAAGACCGATTTCGGGATATCCTTCGCGGTGAGCAACTCTAGCCATTGCAAGATACATACCTACCTCTGAGCATTCGCCGTTGAAGTTGTCACGAAGACCCTGAACGATCTCTTCGCTTACGCCGTCTGTAATTCCTACAACGTGTTCAGCAGCCCAAGTCATTCCTGCGCCTTCCTCGCGAACAGCCATCTTTGCTTTGCAGATGGGGCAGATCTCAATGGGTTCATCACTTTCGTATCCGCATACGGGACAATAATACTTCTTTGCCATAATTATTTCTCCTTCAAATTAAAATATACATTTATTTACAACAGCTGCAAATGCCGCTGAAGTATACGTCTTTTCGGTTGACAGTAAAGTCGGTCAGCCCTTCTTCTCCCGCAAGTTCCGGGATAAAGTCATATATTTTTCCGCATTTTTCACAGCGGAAATGGCCGTGAAAACTCGTGTCGGCGTCGTAATGAACCTTGCCGCTGTCAATCGTAACCGGGATAATAAGTCCGCAGGCGTTCAGCGCCTGAAGCGCATTATAAACAGTTGTTCTGGAAAATGACGGATTTTCTTTTAAGACGGATTTGTATATGCTTTCAACATCTGGGTGTGTGCGGTGCTCGCACAGATATTTGTATACCGCTATTCGCTGCGGTGTTGCTTTGAAATGTTTTTCCTTAAACAACTGCACGATATCAGAAGTCTGCAAGGGTCTCACCACCTTGAAATGATTGTTATCTTGTAATCATTACAACATAAATATAACCCATAAAACACAAAATGTCAATACCTTTTTTCAAAAAAAATAAAAAAATCCGGCGAGTGCCCGCCGGATGTAATAACTTATTATTAAAAATAAATTCTTAAAGTAAAAACATTATTGTTGAGTTCGCAGTCCGCTCCGCCTGAAAAGGCACTTTCCGCAATATTGTAAATACTCGGAATTCCAAGACCGTGGTCCGGGCGCTCTGCTACAGGCATTCCCCGTTTGTCAAACACTACCTGGTCGGTACAGGTGTTTGAAAACTCGATCATTACGTTACTGCCGTTTGAAATATCCCGTATTCTGATAAACGGGTTGGTGTCGCTTGCTTTTGTTGCCGCTTCAACCGCGTTGTCCAGTGCGTTGGTAAAAATTACCGCTATGGCTGAGAAATTGTCGGCGTACGCGTCAAAACAGGATAATTCAACTTTATAATCAATCCCGTTTCTGGAACATATTGAAGCGTAATAAGATAAAAGGGCGTCAAACTGAAAAATGCCGGTGTAAACAGAAATATGGGTAACGTCTACAGTCTGGTCCAGTTTGTCGTCAAACATCTGAAGCGCCGCAAGAGCCTCATCGGTTTTCCCGCTGGATATCAGTGTTGAGACGTGCTTTATCGAGTGGCGCAGATCGTGCCGTAACGTGTGGATTTCATCGTTAAGGGCTTCCATATTTTTAATCTGCTTTTCCATATTTTCGTTTGATGTAAGCTGTTTGATTTTCATTATTGCGAAATCGCTGGTTGATAAAAACAGCTTGAAAGAGCGGTAGGTTACCACATAACTTATGCAAAGCACTATGGAAATGAGCAGAGAGGGAACCATGTAGGAATTGGAGTAAATGTTTTCAACGTTTGTAAGCTCATTTATAAGGTAACATGCTATGAAAGCGCCGGGTATCATTGAACGAATGAGCCAGTCTTTTTCCAGATATTTAATTGTTTTCATAAATACAGGCTTAAAGACCACGATTTCCATTATTGTTATCTCGATATAGAGAAGAACCCTGGAGGCGGAAAGGGGAACGTCGCAAAAATAAGCCAGCGCTTTTGAAAATGCTTCGCTTCCGAAAGTAAATGAAAGAGCGGAAAGAAAGATATAAGTAAATAAAGAAAGCTCTATATCCGACAGGAAAAACATTGCCACAAGGCAGAAGCAGCTGTCAAGAATTATCAAAAGCGCGGCGACCGACGGGTCAGCCTTGCCGTAATTATATAAAAGACTGTTTAGAGTAATAAATACAATATTAAGTATAACTATTGTAAATATTGTTGTCTTTTTGCTGTATTTCCACTTGGGGCAAAGCAGTGCGGTAAAAATCATGCACATCGGTATTTGCGCTTCGCGGGTGATCATGTCTATAATTTCAGGCAACATTATTCTCCTTTGCTGTTGGCAAGAAAACCGAAGTATTTTTTCCTCAGTTCAACAAAATTAGACTTTGAGGGCTTTATCTTTATACCGTTTGTCATAACGAATTCATCATTAGAAACCATTCTGACGTAATTCAGATTAATAATTGTGCCTCTGCGTACCTGGAGAAAACAGCCGGTTTTAATAATCGGTTCAAGAAATTCGTCAATACCTATTCTCATTGTACTGCTTTCTACGCGCTGTCCGTTTGCCATATAAAAGTAAAAAATATGGGCTGTTGTCTTTATATATACAATATCCTGGATAACAATATCAACGGATGAGCGAAGACTGGGCACGGAGAAAAGAGTTTTTTGTACAGCTTTCGGCTGGGACGCCGCAAGAATTCTTTCGAATTCCGAAATAAGCTGTTCAGATGAAACCGGCTTCAGCAGATAGTTGCAGGCCCTTACTCCAAACGCCGCAAAAGCATAATCCTTAGAACTTGTGAGGAAAACTATCGGTGCTTCGGAATTTGTACTCCTTATAAGAGAAGCAATTCTAATTCCGTTTTTGCCGTCAAGAATAACGTCAAGAAAATACGCGTCAAAAACAGCGCCGTTATTTATTTCTTTTTCAAGCCGGACGGAAGAGGTAAAATAAGAAATTTCAGCAGAAATAAGTGGGTGCTCGGCAAGATAGCCGTCAAAGATCTGCTTTATAGTGGCGATAACCGCCTGTTCATCATCGCAAACAGCAATATTCATTCTCAATCCCTCCTTTATTCGATTTTCTCATATTTTTCTTTTAATTTCAATATTTTTTTATCATGTTTGTGTGTATAAATGTTTCTTAATGTGAATATTATTGTATGTTGTGCACAAAAAGAGTTAATATATTAGTAGAAATAAACACGCTCTGTTATAGTTTGGCTGTCACTATAATATGTGAGATCCAAGCGCTAATATATTTAAAAGCATCTTCCTTATTAAAATTCGGAAGGTGCTTTTTCATTTATATATGGCGCATATTTTATTTTGTGTGAATTTTTTAACGGGACAGTGTTGTATAAAAATACCATAAATTGTATTTGAGTGGGCAAATATATGGTAATATATACAAGATATTGATTTTTTCAAAAATAATTTCGCTTTTTCTATTGACAAAATCACGGTCATATAGTAATATTACTGCGACGGATACGTAACTGACGGATTTGCGGGTTTACCGCAGGGGAGCGTATCTGTATATCGCCGACCGTCTGGGCAATTCCGCTTTGAATGAAGCAGAATTGCTTTTTCTTTTCTGTTTTTTCAGGCGGTGTTAAAAAAATAACCCGAAAGTGTAAAGGAGAATGTTAAATGACACACCAGAATTGGCATGGATTTAAGACCAATAAGTGGCAGGATGAAATCGACGTGCGCGATTTTATTCAGCAGAACTATAAAGAATACAGAGGAGACGACGCTTTCCTTTCAGGAGCAACTCTTCGTACAAAACAGCTTATGAAAAAGCTGGAGACACTTTTTGCAGCTGAAAGACAGCAGGACGGTGTTCTTTCCGTAGATACAGAAACTGTATCTACCGTAACATCTTATCGTCCTGGTTATCTTGACAAAGACAAGGAACTTATCGTTGGTCTTCAGACCGAGCATCCGCTTTGCCGCGGTATTAACCCCTTCGGCGGAATGAGAATGGCTCGCCAGGCTTGCGAGGCTTACGGCTACAAAGTAAGCGACAAGATCGAGGACGAGTTCAAATATCACGACACCCACAACGACGCTGTGTTCAGCGCTTATACAGACGAAATGCGCCTTGCACGCCGCTGCCATGTGCTTACCGGCCTGCCTGACGCTTACGGAAGAGGCCGCATCATCGGCGATTACCGCCGTGTTGCCCTTTACGGTATTGACCGCCTTATTGAGGAAAAGAAAAAAGACAAGAAGGCTCTCAACGGCGCTGATTTTGACGATGAGCATATCCGTCTGTCACGTGAGCTTTCACTCCAGATTAAAGCTCTTCAGGATATTAAGACAATGGCGGCTTCTTACGGCTTTGATATTTCTGAGCCGGCAAAGGACGCTAAAGAGGCTATCCAGTGGACCTACTTTGCTTACCTTGCTTCAATCAAGGAGCAAAACGGCGCCGCAATGTCACTTGGCCGTGTTTCCGTTTTCTTTGATATTTATATTGAAAGAGATATGGAAGCAGGTGTTCTTACCGAAGAAAAAGCTCAGGAACTTATCGACGATTTCGTTATGAAACTTCGCATGGCGCGTCATCTCAGAACTCCTGAATACAACGAACTTTTCGGCGGCGACCCGATGTGGATCACTGAAAGCGAAGGCGGCGTTGGCGAAGACGGCAGAACTCTTGTTACAAAGAGCAGTTTCCGTATGCTTAATACTCTTTATACTCTCGGATCTTCACCCGAGCCGAACCTTACTATCCTCTGGTCAAACCAGCTGCCTGACGGCTTTAAACGTTTCTGCGCAAAGGTTTCCTGCGACACCGATTCAATTCAGTATGAAAACGACGATGTTATGCGCCCCGTTTACGGCGATGATTATGCTATCGCCTGCTGTGTATCAGCTATGCGTATCGGCAAGCAGATGCAGTTCTTCGGCGCTCGCTGCAATCTTGCAAAACTTCTTCTTATTGCCATCAACGGCGGTTATGATACAACTTCCGGAATTCATCTCGGACCTCAGATGGACGTTATGAACGACGATGTTCTTGATTATGACAAGGTTATGGAGAGAGTTGACGAATATCTCGTATGGCTTTCAAGACTTTATGTCAACACAATGAATATTATCCACTTCATGCACGACCAGTTCGCTTATGAAGCAAGCCAGATGGCTCTTCATGATACCGAGGTGGACAGACTAATGGCATTCGGCGTTGCCGGCTTCTCCGTAATGGCCGATTCGCTCAGCGCTATTAAGTACGCAAAGGTTCATCCTGTTAAAGATGAAAACGGCTATATCGTTGATTTCAAAACAGAAGGCGACTTCCCCAAGTACGGAAATGACGATGACCGCGTAGACCTTATCGCTAAGGATATGAGCCATAAAGTAATTACCGAACTTCGCAAAACTAAGGCATACAGAGGCGCAACTCATACTCTGTCAGTGCTTACTATTACTTCAAACGTAATGTACGGCAAGCACACAGGCGCAACTCCTGACGGCAGAGAAGCAGGCGCTCCGTTCGCTCCCGGCGCAAACCCGATGCACAACCGCGAAACAGAAGGCGCGCTGGCTTCACTCAACTCAGTTGCTAAGATCAGCTATGAGGACTGCCGCGACGGTATCTCAAATACTTTCTCAATCACTCCCGATACTCTCGGAAAGACAGAGGATGAGCGAGTAACAAATCTTGTTAACGTGCTTGACGGCTATTTTGCCAAGAACGCACATCATATCAATGTAAATGTTCTTAACAGAGAAACGCTTATTAAGGCTTATGAGGATCCGGACGCTTATCCGAACCTTACAATCCGCGTTTCCGGTTATGCCGTAAACTTCCACAAACTTTCAAGAGAACAGCAGAAGGAAGTTATCAGCAGAACATTCCACCAGGCAATGTGATTTTATGGATATAAGAGAAGTAAAAGGAAGGGTAAATTCTATACAGACTCTCGGCACGCTTGACGGGCCGGGAGTCCGTTTTGTTCTGTTCCTTCAGGGCTGTCCTCTGCGCTGTGCATGCTGCCATAATCCTGAGACATGGGAACTCAATGGCGGCGAGGAATACACCGCAGGCAGAATTTTTGACAAAATATGCAGATATAAAAGTTACTTCGGAAAAGACGGGGGAGTTACCGTTTCAGGCGGTGAAGCGCTGCTTCAGAGCGAATTTTGCACTGCGCTTTTTCAGCTGTGCAAGGAAAATTCTATCAACACTTGCCTTGATACTTCAGGCTGTGTTCTCAACGACAGCGTAAAAAAACTCTTGTCGCTTACCGATTTGGTGCTTCTTGATATTAAGTATACAACTGACGATAAATATCTTAAATACGTCGGCTGTCACCAAAAGCCGGTGATTGATTTTCTTGATTATCTTGACGCAAACGGAATTGAAACATGGCTTCGCCAGGTGCTTATTCCCACAAAAAACGACGACGAGGAAAATCTTCTTCGCCTTGCAGAATTAAAAAAATCCCATTCATGCGTTTCAAAGTGTGAACTTTTGGCGTTTCGCAAGCTCTGCACGTCTAAGTATGACGACCTTAAGATAGAATTTCCCTTTGCGAAAATTGACGAGGCGTCTCCAGAACTCCTTTCCGAAAGCCAAAAGCGGCTTGACGAACTGTGCAGATAATCCATAAATAAAAAAGAGGCTGAAGCAACAATGCTTCAGCCTTTTTTGTTTTATTCAACTGTTACTGATTTTGCAAGGTTTCTTGGTTTGTCAACGTCAAGTCCGTTTTGTTTTGCAATTGAGTATGACAGAAGCTGGAAAGGAACGATAGCGAGAACAGGGCTAAGCAAAGGATGCGTCTGAGGCAGTCTTATTACCGTGTCCATCTCGTCTTCCGGTATATCAAGGTTTGTCACCGCAAGAACTTTTGCTCCTCTGGTTATTACTTCTCTGAGATTGTTCAGGGATTTGTCTATCAGCGCCGGGTCGGTTACCGTTCCGATAACCGTTGTTCCCTTTTCAATCAGCGCGATAGGTCCGTGCTTTAATTCTCCCGCGGGGTAAGCCTCTGAATGAATATAAGAAATCTCTTTAAGTTTAAGCGATGCTTCAAGGCTTGTGGCGTAGTCTGAGCCTCTGCCGATAAAGTAAACGTCGCTTTCCTTATGGATTTTATCTGCAAACGCTTTAATCTTTTCCGTGTTTTTCAGCACCGTCTCAATCTGGCCGGGAAGCGTAAGCAGAGATTTCTTTATCTCTTTTATTTCATCAGCGGGAGCTCTTTCGGTCATTTCGCCCCACTGAAGCGCCATTATTGCCAGCAGTGTAACCTGGGCGGTATATGCTTTTGTAGAAGCCACCGCTATTTCGGGTCCGGCGTGGGTGTAAACCGTCATGTCTGCTTCACGAGTGATAGATGAGCCTATTACGTTTGAAACGGCCACCGTTGTGCTTCCGGCTTCACGGGCAAGGCGAAGTGCGGCTATTGTGTCTGCCGTTTCACCGCTCTGGCTGATGAAAATGCAAAGTGTTTTATCGTTTATAAGGGGATTGCGGTATCTGAATTCAGACGCCGCTTCAACCTGAGTGTTGATTTTTGTAAGACGTTCAAAAAGCGGTTTTGCCGTAAGCCCCGCGTGCATAGCCGTTCCGCAGGCAACAATATATATCTGCTGAAGATTTTCCAACTGCTCTTTTGTCAGTGTCAGCTGTTCAATCCTTGTAGGGTGTTCGGCGGCAATTCTCGTGCCTATTGTTTCGCGAACCGTAAACGGCTGTTCAAAAATCTCTTTGAGCATAAAATCATCGTAGCCGTTTTTCTCTGCAATGGAAGCGTCCCAGTTGATGCTTTCGCTTTTTTTCTGAATTTCATTCAGCCCGCTGTCAAAGAATTTTACGTCCTCACGGGTTATGAGAGCAAATTCGTTGTCATTTAGCAGATAAAAATCCTTTGTATAAGAAAGTATTGCAGGTATATCCGACGCAATATAATTTTCGTGGATACCTTTTCCTATAACAAGTGGACTTGATTTGCGAACTACAATTAGCTGGTCAGGGTAATTTTTACAGATAACCTCAATGGCATAGCATCCTTCAAGTCTTGCGCAGGCATTTTGCACCGAGCGCAGAAAACGCATATCTTCGTCGCCTTTGTCTGCGTTATAATAGGCGGCAATAAGATTTGGTATTACCTCCGTGTCTGTTTCGCTGTAAAATGTGCATCCCTGAGCTTCAAGTTCGCTTTTCAGCTGAGCGTAGTTTTCAATTATTCCGTTGTGAACAACGCTGAACATTCCGTTGTTGTCCGTGTGGGGATGGCTGTTGTTCTTTGAAGGCTTTCCGTGGGTTGCCCAGCGTGTGTGAGCGATGCCCATTGTACCCTCCAGTGACTGAAGTTTCGGTTCGTCGTAAAGTGAGCGAACACGGCCTACTGTTTTCAGCACTTCCAGTTCACCGTTTTCCATTGTCGCTATTCCCGCCGAGTCATATCCTCTGTATTCAAGCTTTTTAAGTCCGTTCATAAGGATAGGGCTGGCTTTTTGATTTCCTATATATCCCATTATTCCGCACATACGATTACCTCCATATGCATTTTAGGTGTATTTTGTAATATATATTCATACGGACAAAGAAATTATAATTTACATTTTTTAACAAAGTGTTAATTTAATTGCATAATTTACATATAGTTAATAAAAAGCCCCGAATGTATTTTCATTCGGGGTGTAATGATATAATATTATAGCAGAAACAGATATGGTTTATCCAAGCGCCATGTCAAGCACCATCATTAGGGCAAATCCCATTGCGGCGCCTATTGTTCCGACATTGCTGTGGGAGCCGCTCTGGCTTTCAGGTATCAGTTCTTCAATAACGACGTAGATCATGGCTCCCGCCGCAAAAGAAAGGATATACGGCAGTATTGGGACAACAAGCCCTGTCAGCAAAATGGTAATTATCGCTCCGGCAGGTTCAACAATCCCCGAAAGGAAACCGTAAAGAAACGCCTTTGGCTTTTTTATTCCGCCTTTTCCCACCAGCGGCATTGAAATGATGGCGCCTTCGGGAAAGTTTTGGATGGCAATTCCGATTGAAAGGGCGAGGGCGGCCGCGGTGTTTATTCCGCTGTCAGAGGTGAGCATTCCTGCAAATACCGCTCCCACCGCCATTCCCTCAGGCAAATTATGGAGAGTAACGGCGAAAATCAGCATTGTTGATTTTTTTAAAGACGCTTTTTTGCCCTCCGGCTTATCCGAATCAATGTGTAAATGGGGAATAACACTGTCAAGAAGCAGAAGAAAGCCCATTCCCAGCAGAAAACCGATAACGGTCGGAATCCATGGAGCTGTGCCCTGTTCTTCGGCAAGTTCTGCGGCGGGGATAAGCAGTGACCATACAGAAGCGGCAATCATAACGCCTGAGGCAAAGCCCAGCAGTAATTTTTGAATGCTTTGTTTCATGTCTTTCTTCAGGAAAAAGACCATGGCGGAACCGAGAGTAGTTCCCAAAAGCGGGAGAAGAAGTCCCGCAGTCAAAATAAGGGAATTGTTCATGTTTTTACTCCTTATAATATATAGGGGTTTATGTGACACAGTCACGGAAAATATGTTTCAGCTGTGATATTATACATATGAAAACAGCGAAGGAGGCTTCACAATGAAAATTACATTAAATGAAGACAAAGAAGTTGTTCGCACAGTGCAGGAGGGGCTCAAGCGCACAGGCGGATACTGTCCGTGCAGATTGGAGCGCACGGAAGATACGAAATGTATGTGCCGTGAGTTCCGCGAGCAGATAAAAGACCCTGATTTTGAGGGCTATTGCCACTGCCTGCTGTATTATAAATCAAAAGATTAACTGAGAAAGGATGATAAAAATGTCAGTATTAACTATTACAAAAAATAACTTCAACGAAAAGGTAGTACAGTCCGACAAACCGGTTCTTATCGATTTCTGGGCGTCCTGGTGCGGTCCGTGCCGTATGGTTTCCCCGGTGGTAGACGAGATTGCCGAAGAGGTCAGCGACAAAGTTGTAGGAAAGGTAAACGTTGACGAAGAGCCTGAACTTGCCCAGATGTTCGGCATTACAAGTATTCCCACTTTGGTGGTAATAAAAGACGGTAAAACCGTCAACGCTTCAGTGGGCGCAAGAAGCAAGAGCGAAATTTTGGCAATGCTTGACGTTTAAGTAAATTAAAAGAGACGATGCAGTGATTTTACCGCACCGTCTCTTTTTTTGCGTTATTATCTCACGCTTCGGGCTTCTTTCTGCGGTGGATTATAAATCTGTTGCAGGGGTAAGTCCAGAGAGTGGGGATAAGCATACCGATTACTTTTATTACAAGGTCCCAAAAGTTACCGACAAGCTGGTGTTCCTGGGCAAATGTTGTCATTGCGGAGCCGATCCAGCCGTTGGCGAAAATCGTGAATACAACCATGATGATATAAAGTATCATGCTCAGTGTAGGATTTACGTCCGCCTTAAATGTTATCTTGCGGTTAAGGATGAAGGCGATGCCGTAGCCTACAGTTGTTGAAATAAGGTATGTATAGAGATAACCTTTTGACGTTATTCCTATCATGTTGAGTGTGCTGTTTACAATTGGCTGGGCTGTCATGGCTGCAAACGCAGTGTTAAGCAGTACCATGTGAACAATAAGTTCAATAACAGATGAGCCGCCGCCTGCGATGGAAAACTTAATGAATTTCCAAAGTTCGGCGTGTTTTGACGTCCATTTTGAAAAGGCGTTGTCTTTCTTTTTCTCGCTCATAATATTCTCCTTTTACAACAATGTGGCAAGCAGTACGATAACTGCAATAACGGCAACGAGAGCGCAAACTCCCTTGACTATCATCGGAATTGCGGCGTCCATTGTAGCGGGCGCCTTGCTTGTCAGGTAGTCAAATACGGGGCGTGATACTTTTGTTCCTACAAGCTGTTCGTAGGTTCTCGTATATGTTTCGTATTTTCCGGGAGCGTTTTCGTCAAGAATTATACAGCGAACGCCGCGTTTTGTTCGGTTGCCGTAAACGTTAAACCCGGAGGACTGGGTGAAGCCCAGGTCGATATTTTTATATCTGCCTACAAAACTGTTTTTGTGGTCGTGGCCAACAAAAACTGCCATAATATCGCCGCAGGCGGAAAGTGCGTCGAACTCGCCGTTGTTGATATCGGGAATTGAGGGCGGTTCCTCCAGCATGTCTCCTTCGCCGCAGGTTTCGCCTAATTTGTAATATTCGTTTTTATGAGTTCTGAATGCTTGGATAGCGCCTTTTTCATTCTTTTTGACGCGTTTGAGCACGTTGTAGTATTCCGGCAAAGGAATATGCTGAAATACTATTGACGGAACGTAATTTCCGTTTTTGTTTTTAAGGTTGTCCCTGGTCTTTTCGTACCAGCGGATAATTTTTTTGTCAAAAGCTTCGTAGCCGCCGCCTTTTGCATCAGTTCCGCTGTCAAAAAGATAAAGGTTGAAAACGTCTTTTCCTGAGCCGTCAGATGACTTTATGGGAATGTAACACGTTCCGCCGCCGTCTATTCCTTCAGCCTGTTCGCCGACGCAGTTTGGCAGAGCCTTATAAATATGTTCAAACTGGTCTTTGTTTGATATGCCTACCTGTCTGTCGTGGTTGCCGAAGGTCACTGCGAAAGGAATGTTTCGGGATGTAACAGGTTTAAGCAGTGCGCCGATTGTTTTTGCCACTGCCTGCTCAAGAGCCTTTCCTTTTCCTTTATATGTTACTCCGTAGCCTTTAATTTGGTCTCCTGTGTAAACAACAAGATCCGGTTTTTCTTCTTTTACTGCTGTTTCAAGCAGAGCCAGAGTATCAGGAGATATGGACGGTATCTCCTGCATGTCCGTAATCTGCATGATTTTGAACTTGCCGTCTTTGTTAAATTGCATAATTTCTCCCCCTAAGCCCGTTAAGGCTGAAAAAAAGGGCGCATAAGGAATTAACAGTATTTATTCCCTGTGGCCCTGAACATTTTTATTTTATCATGTGTGAAAGTTGATGTCAACAAACGCTTGCGGCAGGTTTTGTCGATATTCTCTCTGTTTCTATCTGATTATTGCCCAGAGAGCAAGATTTGCCGCAAGAAAAACTACGTTGACAACGGTAAATATAAGAAGGTAGCGAGCTTTGCTGATGTTTTCTCTTGAGATAAATTTAAAGGAAATAAGACTTGCCATTGAAGCTATTAGAGTGCCGAGTCCTCCGAGATTTACACCCACCAGCAAATCGCCGGCATTCTTTGTAAATCCTGCCAGCAATACTGCGGCGGGCACGTTTGAGAATGCCTGACTTGCGAGAATACCTACCGGAACTTCGTTTGAAGTTATTATATCGCTGAGAAATGCGCGAACCGGCTCTATTCTTCCCAGATTTCCGATAAAGATAAAGAGAAAAACGAAAGTGGCAAGCAGACTGTAATCAACCTTTTTCAGCGTTTTCCTGTCCATAATAAGAACGCCGACGAGGGTTATTGCCAGCACAACGGGATAGGGTATTACTCTGAAAACAGTCAAAAGAGCCAGCAAGAACAACGCACCGTAAAGAACATATTTTTTTACGTCGGGTTTAACGCTGTCTGACGTTTCTTTAACGATGTTTGATTTTTCATTCCCCATAAAAAACGCCGATACTATTATAAGCACAAGTGAAAGAATACCATAGGGCAGAATTTTCGGAAAGAACTCGCCGCCCGTCATGTTGAACGCCGAAAACAGGAAAAGATTTTGTGGGTTACCTATGGGAGTTACCATGCTTCCGAGGTTTGCGGCAACTGTTTCCAGTGTAACAAGAGCAATCATTTTGTCGGTTTTACCGGACAGTCTCAGAGTGATAAGGGAAAACGGAACGAAAGTGATAAGAGCAACGTCGTTTGTTATAAGCATTGAAGAAAAAAAGCAAAGCAGGCAGAGAATGAGGCAAAGTCCGCAGAATGTGTTGGTTCTTTTAAGCAGACTTTGAGCAAGGGTGCGGAAAACTCCCATTCTTTTCAGCCCCGCCATAACAGTCATAAGGCAGAAAAGAAGAGCCAGCGTCCGAAAGTCAATATAATCTGCATATCCTTTGTCGGGTTTAACCGCAAAGGCAGACGCCGCCGCCAAAACAAAGGACACTATTAAAATTATTTCGTTTTTGCAAAACTTTTTAATTCTTTCCATTTTATTCTCCAAGCAGTAACAAAAGAGAAGCCTTTAGTTTCTCTTAAATCTGATATATTTTAGCAGATTATATTACTATGTGCAACGGCAAAAAACAAAACACCCAAAATCTTATGATTTCGGGTGTTTATCGGTAGTTTTATTACTCTGCAACTGCTACTGCTTCAGCCTCTTTGATTTCCTGATAACGTTTCTTTATCTCGTCAAAGTGGGTGTAGTTTTCAGCCTGGCGAAGAATACGTACTGCGTCAAGCAACGGCTTAGCTGAGCGGTTGTAGCTTGTGCGTTTGTTCTGCTCGTCGCGGATCTCTTTGTTGAGGTTTTTGATCTGGAGATGAAGTTCTTTGATCTGCTTGTTAATATCGGCAACAGCAGTTTTGTCCTTGCTCTCCTTAGCGTTATAGAGATCTTTGTAAAGCTTATCTTCCTTCTCGTCGAAATTTTCTTCGGTCTGGTAGAGTTCGTTAAGGTGAGTATCGTCGGGCTTTGTAATTTTTTCTTTGCCGTCGTAATACTTCTTCTGATATTTTCTTGCGGTCAGCAGAGTGTGGCAGAAATCAACCTGATATTTGCGAATTTCTTTTTCGTCTTCCGTTGATTTGGGAAGAGCTTTTGCGGCTTTTAGATTTGCCTTAAGCTCGCTGATGCTGTGGGTTTCAAGACCGTCAAGTCCTTCGTCAAAAATGCGCTGAGCGTTGGCAATCTGGATTTTTCCGAGTTCGCTGTCGAAGCGGCTCATTTCTTTAACTACGAAAGGAGCGAGCTTGATTTCAAGATTGCGCTGTTCGATCTCTTTGCGCTTTTGCTTAGCGGCTTGGATTGCCTGCTTGTCTTTTGCCTTGCGGGCAGCTTTTATTTCTGCGTTTGATACATCTTCTGGTTTTGCGTCAATAAGCTCGTGAGCGCTGTCAACCATCTCAACAACTTCTACAAGGTCGCGGTCGCTCAGAGTGTTGTTACCGAAGTCTTCAAAGAACGCTCTTATCTTAAGAACGCGGACGATGCCCTGCTGTTTAAGTTCGGTAAGGTCGTAGAAGAAATACGGTGTAACGTTTATTACAGCGCCTACAATGGAAACGATAATAAGAACTCTCAGCATTGTTGCGAGAATGCCTTCGTCGTAAAGCGAGAAGTATGAAACGTTTACGCTTCCTGACGCCATTGCGTCTGAAATTACGTCTTTAACAACAGAGCCGTTTCTCATTACTCTGTTCATTACTTCGGGGTCGTTCATAACTTCGGTTGCCATTGGCTCGTTGATACCGAATTTGTTGTAAAGAACGTTTACGATACCGCTTGTAGCGAGGGTGATAATGCCGCCGAGAGCGGTAATTGTTGAGAACATTCCGTCAATTCTTTCACCGCTGATATACTGCTGATAGTCTCTGATATCTGCGTTGATAGTAGGAGTAAGAATCTGAGCAAAAGCGTTCATAAGGTTGTTCATCCAGAAGCAGAGAACGAGGAACGCCAGCGGAAGAACTGTATTCAGTGCGGAGGTTGATTTGCCAGTCATATCGATTATACCGATTGCGGGAAGCATCAGTGCAATAAATACGATGTTAAATACATTGGTGGTAATAAGAACGCCGCGCTTGCCCCATTTCTTGATACAGAAGGGAGCCAGGAGCATTCCCACAAGACCTGCGTTCTGGCAAATAAGTGTTATGAGCGAGAACTGGCTTCCGTTGCAGATACCGCCGTAGTTGTAAAGCCACTGGAGCACAACGTTGATAGACGTCTCAAGGAAGCTGAGCCAGGTGCCCATGGCGATGATCCAGAAATATTTGTTTCTTACAACTTCACGCAGTGAGTCGATGAATTTAATCTGGATAATATGGGTTTTTGCCTGAACGATTTTTTCTCTTGTGTTAGCGTAAACAACAATGCAAAGAACAATGGAAAGGATAGAAAGCGGGGGATAGATATACCTGTAAAGGCGTATATCGTACATATTGTTGTTTGTAAAGAACTGCGCAAAAATGGGCATTGCAAGGTTGATGATAGAGGGTGCAAGAGAATAGATAACGCCCTTGATTGTTGCAACGTCTGCGCGTTCCTGGGTGTTCGGAGACAAAACGTGAAGCAGGTTGTCGTATGCTTCATAATAGAAGTAATAGAAGAACTGCTGTGCAAAGTTAAGAATAAGTATTACAGCACACTTTACAACGTATGACTTGTCTTCGCCGAAAACAGTGCCTTCGCCGAAAAGAGCGCCGAACTGTCCGTACGGGAACCATACAAACAGAATAGTTATCAGGGCGCTGGGTATACCCATTTTTACTATGTAAGGTCTGTATTTACCTTCTTTGCTTCTGGTGTTGTCGATAATGTTAGCACGAACGCCTGAAAGCGGAATGTTTGACAAAACCGAAAGTACATAAAGAATGTACATATCGATTGGGTCAACGCCCAGGGTGTTGCCTATCAGAACGTTGGTAGATGACAAAATCATATTCAGTGCCATTACCGACAGGAATTTTACACCGATACCGCCGCCGGCATAGGCTAAAATTTCCTTGAAAGGCATGTACCGGCCTTCAGCCGGCTCATTCCAGTGAAGTTTGACGTCTTTTATTAACGTCATGATTTTGGATTCGTTACCGTTATTTGAGTTTTCCACTACGCCAATCCTTTCATTATTCAGATTTTATTCCGTTGCATAACGGAAATTTATTCGCTTTCGCCTTGTATCCAGTCAGTTGAAAACGATGCAAAAAGTATTTCCCTGCATTCAGAGTCAGGTTCAAAAAGGACGCCTATTTTGCCGTTGGGCAGCTGGGTCATTGCGCTGTAAACAAAACCGTCGCCTTTAAGCAGTCTGCTGTTTGTAAATGTTTCTCCGTCGTCTTCGGAGATCCTAACGGTGCCGTTAACTCGCTTGTTCTTGTCTGCCGGGTTGAGAAAAATTACAGTGGGATTTTCAGTGCCTTTCAGTTTAATAACCGACATTTGGCAGATAGCCTGGGGCAGATTGTCGTCCCATCGGAAATCTTCCCAGCTTTCTCCCCCGTTTTTGCTGTATGCTACCGCAACACTGCGTCGCGGGTCGTGGTTGCGGATAAAATATTTGAGCGTTCCGTCTTCCTGCTCTATAAGCTGAGATTCGGTCAGCATCTCGTTGTTTTTTATCGTTGTGTCGCTGAGGACTTTTGAGCCGATGCTTCGAGTGTTATTGGGCGATTTTCCCATTTTCCATGTTTTGCCGCAGTCGTCGCTGTAAATCACGGCGCAGGACAGGCGCAGAGGGAACGTTCTTGTTCCGTAGTAGATAGGAACAACTATTCTGCCTTTGTATTTTCCTTGGCTGATTGTTATTCCGCAGCCGGGGCCGGGCCCGATAAAGCTCATGTCGCTTCGCTTTACCATATGGTTTAAAATCTGCGGTTCAGACCAGGTCAGTCCGTCGTCGTCGCTGTAGCACATCATAAGATAAGAGGTGTGCTCCTGCTTAAATCGTCCGCCGGTGTAAATGTTGCCGCAGATACAGCCGTTTTTGCTTACGTTTCCGTCTTTGTCAACAGTGTAAGCCGTAGCTTTTCCGCCGTTGGTATAAAGTTTGCCGCCTCGGCAGATGAATTTTCTGCCGAAAGAACGGACGACCATATTGCCGTCCTTGTCTGTTCCCATAGTGCATCTGCTGTTGCGGATGCCAACTCCCGCAGGTGTGTGGGAGTAATGGAGATATATTCGCGAGTTGTTTTCATCGTAAGTCATAACAGGGTCTATTGCGGCGGAAGAACGCATCTGTTTCTTTCCGTGTTCTTTTACGGCGATTATGTATTCGCTCCATGTGTTTCCGCTGTCGGTACTTCTTCGTACGACTTTGTCAATACGGTTAGGATTGTCCATTCCCGAGCAGTATCTTGCGTCTGCGCAGGCAACAACTACTCCGTTTTTCGTTGTTATCATTGAGGGAATGCGGTAATAATCGGATGGGCCACCTGTTGATGGGCCAAAAACAGTTTTGAAGTCCATAATGCACCTTTTTTTCATCATTACCCTGAAGATTTTTATGTACTTTCACCATTGTAGCATAATTGAAAGCCAAGGGCAAGAATGAATTTTCGGAAAAAAGTGTAAATTTTATTTATACTATTTTATTATTTATATACATTGTATTATATTTGGTGAAGCATAAGCAACACTATTGACAACAAAAGTTATAATTGCTATTATCACAATGACTGAAAAGATTAAAAGAACGGGAGTTTTGAATATGAAAAAGATATTACCACTCTATATTGTGGCAATATCCTTTTCCAGCTTCTTTAACGGTCGAATATAATGT
>URGA01000017.1 GCA_900547275.1 uncultured Oscillospiraceae bacterium
TTTACGGCGGCCGCTTTGGTCTCGGTTCAAAGGACACTGTTCCTGCTCACATCATCGCTGTTTACAACAACATGAACGCTCCCGAGCCCAAGAAAGAATTTACTCTTTCAATCCACGATGACGTTACAAACCTTTCTCTTGATGTTACAGAGAATCCTGATACAACACCCGCAGGCACAACTTCATGTAAGTTCTGGGGTCTTGGTTCAGACGGTACTGTAGGCGCCAACAAAGACTCTATCAAGATTATCGGCGACCACACCGATATGTACGCTCAGGGTTACTTCTTCTATGACTCAAAGAAGTCAGGCGGTATTACAGTTTCTCACCTTCGTTTCGGTTCTTCACCGATTACATCAACATATCTTATCAACAAAGCTAATTTTGTTGCCTGCCACAATCCTTCATACGTAACAAAGTATGACATGGTACAGGATCTTGTTCCCGGCGGCACATTCCTTCTTAACTGCATCTGGTCTCCTGAAGAACTCGACAGCGCTCTGCCGGCTTCAATGAAGAGATACATTGCAGAAAACAACATTAATTTCTATATCATCAACGGTATCAAGATCGCTGAGGAAGTTGGTCTTCCCGGCCGTGCTTCAACAATTCTTCAGTCTGCATTCTTTGCTATTTCAGGAATTCTTCCTGTTGAAAAGGCAATCGAGCTTATGAAGGCTGCTGCAACCAAGAAGTTCTCAAAGAAGGGCGACGCAATCGTTAACGCTAACCATCAGGGTATTGAGCGCGGCGCTAAGGAACTTGTTAAGGTTGACGTTCCCGAAAGCTGGAAGAACGCTGTTGACGAAGACGCTGAACTTGAAGTTAAGACAGACCGTCCTGAAATGAAGAAATTCGTTAAGGAGATCCTTGATCCTGTAAGCAGACTTCACGGCGACGACCTGCCTGTTTCAACATTCGTTGACTGTGCAGACGGCGTTTATCCTCAGGGTTCTGCCGCATTTGAAAAGCGCGGTATCGCTATTACTGTTCCCGAATGGGACGGCACAAAGTGTGCTCAGTGTAACCTTTGTTCAATGGTATGCCCCCACGCAGTTATCAGACCTGTTGCTCTTAACGCAGAAGAAGCTGCTGCTGCTCCGGAAGGCACAGAGATGGTTAAACATAAGAAAGCTGATTATCAGTATGCTATTATCGTTTCCGTACTTGACTGCACAGGCTGTGCTTCATGCGCAAACGTATGCCCCACAAAGTCACTTACAATGAAGCCCATCGCAAGTCAGCTTGATCGTCAGAAGATCTATGACGCTCTTGTTGATACAGAGCCTAAGGCTGACCTTCTTACAAACAACACAATCGGCGTTCAGTACAGAAAGCCTTATCTTGAGTTTTCCGGCGCTTGCGCAGGCTGCGGTGAAACTCCTTATGCTAAACTTGCTACACAGCTCTTCGGCGACAAAATGTATATCGCAAACGCTACAGGCTGTTCATCAATCTGGGGCGGCTCCGCTCCCTCAACTCCTTACACAGTAGACAAGAAGGGTCACGGCCCGGCTTGGTCAAACTCACTGTTTGAGGATAACGCAGAGTTCGGTTACGGTATGCTCCTTGCTCAGAAGCAGATCCGTGAGAGACTTGCTATGGACGCAGAAGTTCTTCTTAACACTGCTGTTGCAGATAAGGCTCAGGCATGGCTTGATACTTATGAAGACGCTGCTACAAATACAGAAGCTGCTGACGCTCTTATTGAAGCTCTTAAGGCTAACAGCTTTGACGGCGACGCTAAGGCTGCTGCTGAGGACTTCCTCAAGGATGCTGATTACGCTGCTAAGAAGTATCAGTTCATCTTCGGTGGTGACGGTTGGGCTTACGATATCGGTTTCGGCGGTCTTGACCACGTTATCGCTTCCAACGAGAATGTAAACATCGTTGTATTCGATACTGAAGTTTACTCAAACACAGGCGGTCAGGCTTCTAAGGCTACTCCTACAGGCGCTGTTGCTAAATTCGCTGCTTCAGGTAAGGTAGTTAAGAAGAAAGACCTTGCAGAGATTGCTATGAGCTACGGCTATGTTTACGTTGCTCAGGTTGCTATGGGCGCTAACGCAAACCAGTGCCTGAAAGCATTCCAGGAAGCTGCTGCTTACAATGGTCCTTCACTTATCATCTGCTACGCTCCTTGTATCAACCACGGTATCAAGATGCCATTCAACCAGGCTGAGCAGAAGAAGGCAGTTGCTGCCGGTTACTGGAACTTGTTCCGCTTCAATCCTGATATGGCTGCTCAGGGCAAGAATCCGTTCTCACTTGACAGCAAGGCTCCGTCAGCTGACTATGTTCAGTTCATCGAAGGCGAAACAAGATATTCAGCTCTGAAGCGCTCATTCCCCGGCAAGGCAGAAGAACTCTTCAACATTGCAGCTGAAAACTCAATCGAGAAGTACAATAAGCTTGCAAAACTTGTTGATTTCTATGCTCCCAAAGCTGACTAATCTAATTAAGCTATAATAAAAAGGCTTTACCGATTTTCGGTAAAGCCTTTTTTGCGCTTACATTTAATGCTCATTATTTTCGTTAACGTAATAGAAGAAATCAAAACTTCTTTTCTTTTTTATACTGACCCGGCGTTTTGCCGTATGCTTTTTTGAAGCATTTTATAAAGTAGCTTTCAGAGCAGAAGCCAAGATAATACGCGGTTTCAGAAGTGGAGTATCTTCCGTTGAGCATTTCAACGGCGGCTTCAAGCTTTTTTCGCATTATGTATGATGATATTGTTTCTCCCACTGATTTTTTGAATATCAGTGAAAGATAGTCTGGGGAGAGAGCACATACGTCTGCAAGTTGTTCAAGAGTGATTTTTCCGTGAAGATTAGTTTTTATATAATGAATACATTTTTTTACCGCCGGAGGATAGTTGAGTTTGCCGGTGCTTTTTGCCACCATTGAAGTAAGCTCAATGCTCTTCTTTTGCAAAAATAAAAAAATATCTTCTCCTCTTGTCATTCGGTCAATTTTCATTATGCATTCGTCAGAGAAGTTAAAAGCGTCTGTTTCGTCAAGTCCTCCCTGAATTGCGTATCGGGCGGCCAGAGTAACACAGCAGACTGCCCAGTACTGCATTTCCCTAAGCGGATCTTCTGACATTTTGCCAACGAATATTTTTTGGCTGAGAAGTTCTTTCATCGTTTCTTCAACTTTTTTGCAGTTTCCGTTTTTAATGCATGAGTAGAAAATAGTTTCTGTTTCGTAGGGCGTGTGGGTGCTTCCGTGTTCGCGTTGGGTAAACAGTCGGCTGTCCGGCAGTATTTCCATACAGGCAAGGGGCGAGTAGTCCATAAAAATCCCTCCTACATATAATGTAACACTTATTTGCAGAAGACACAACGGAAAAGTTATATAAATATCGTTATAATTATATAAAATGGTATATTTCCCGTTTACAATGAAAATAAGGGGGAATTAAATTGATAAGTAAAACAAAGTTTGAAGTGGGTTCGGCCACCGTTGCTTCGCTTTTTAATAAAGCGGGACTTGGAGACGTTACCGACGTTTCTCCGCTGGGAGCAGGTGAGTTTAACGCCGTCTATTCTGTTAAGGCAGGGAATAAGGAATATGCGCTGAAGATTGCGCCGAAAGAGGACTTGAGCGTTCTTACATACGAAAAGGATATGATGAGTTCTGAAGTTTTCTGGTACAGTCTGATAAAACAGCATACGGACATTCCCGTTCCTGAAATCTATTATACAGATTTCAGCCGTAAGGAAATACCTGCCGACTTTTTCATTATGGAGAAGCTGAACGCCAAACTGCTCAGCACGGTAAAACTCAGCAAAGAGGAAAAGTGCGATGTTGACAGGCGCATTGCGCTTATGGCGGCTCAAATCCATAAAGTAAAAAATGACCGTTACGGCTATGTTCAAAACGGTCTTCACGATAACTGGTACAGCGCAATACGTTCTATGACAGAAAATCTCATTGCGGACTGCCGCCGTGCAGGACGAAAAACACCAAAAGGTGAAAAACTGCTTGGCTATATTGATAAATACAAAAATGTTTTGTCAGAAGCACCGTGCGCAATGGTGAATTTTGACCTTGGTCCTTATAACATTATGATGGAAGGCAGCGGTAATTCGGCAAAATATTACTGGATTGACCCCGAAAGAACATTCTGGGGCGATCCAATTGCTGATTTCGTCTGCCTGGATATTATGAATCCTCTGAAGAAAAAGACTGAGAGCATTAAGGCTTATAACAGCGTTGCCGATGTGCCTGTTACTGTGTCAGACAGCGAAAAAATAAGATACGCGGTTGCCGCAGCTTATCTTTCTCTTATAATGGAAGTAGAAAAATATTACCGCTACACACCGCGCCATTTCGGTTGGTGGCGAAACGTTGCGGCTTGTAAAATCCTTTACGGAAGAGCATTTTCCGCTCTTAAATCACTATGAGCATGAATAATAAAGGGAAAAAGCAAACTCAAGAACTTGGAACGGCAAGTATTCCTTTGCTGTTGCTTCGCTTCTTTGGGGTGACCTTCGGCGGACTTCTTTTCAGTGCGGTTTATACTCTGACTGACGCTTTGTTTGTCAGCTGGGGAGTTGGCGACAGCGCCATGGGAAGCGTTTCTGTGGTGTTTCCATTTGTGATTTTTCAGGGAGCGTTTACGACTGCTCTGGGAGGAGGCGCCGCTTCAATAGTTTCTCGTCTGCTGGGAAAAGGAGAAGTTCAAAGGGCGGGAGAGGTTACGGCAAACGCTATGATAATTTTTTACATAACGTCTGCAGTTGTAACAGTGCTGGGATTTATATTTTTAGATTCGTTGATTTCGCTTATGGGCGTTACCGATGAACTTTATCCCATGGCAAAACAGTACTTTTCAATAATTCTTGCCGGCAATGTCTTTTCCACCGGGTTTTCCTCAATAATTCGGGCAGAGGGCAGAATGGGCTACAGTCTTCTAATCTGGGTACTGCCTATTTCCGTAAATATTGTTCTGGACGTTGTCTTTATTCTTGTGCTTAACTGGGGAGTAAAGGGCTCGGCGTTGGCAACAGTTATTTCTCAATTTATAAGCGCCGCAATGAGCGTTTTCTTTTTCACATCCCTTACAAGTCAGAAGTTTAAAGGAGTAAAACTCAGGGGAAAGATAATTGCGGAAATTTTTGCCGTAGGTGTGCCGTCACTTATTCAAACGGGAAGTCTTTCAATAATAACAGTTTTCCTCAACAGAGTGCTTAGAGACGTCGGCTCAACGGCGGGAGTAACAACTTTTGCTTATATAAGCAAAATTCTTACGTTTGTCTGTCTGCCATCATCGGCAATAGCCCTTGCGGCATCTCCGGTGGTTGGATATAATTATGGAGCGGGTAAGTATCACCGTGTTTCACTTGCGGTTAAAATAAGTGTTATAGCCGGTATTGTTTACGGCGTTGCGGCAATGCTGGTGGTTGAAATTCAGCCGGAAATGCTTATGCGCATTTTTACTGAAAACCAAGCTTATATTAAATCAGGGGCAGAAGGTCTGAGAATAATTGCGTTGTCGTTTCTGTTTGTTCCGCTGCCTGCTGTCGGCGGTGCTGTCTACCAGGCTCTCGGCAATAAATTCTGGGCGCTGGCGCTTTATTCGGCTCCGTTGATATTGCTTGTGCCGATGGTCCTTTTCATGCCTGAAGGAGCGGGAATTGAAGGCGTTTGGGGCGCTTACGTCGGCTCTAATGCCGCCGCCTGTGTGCTTGCCGCTGTAAAGCTGATGTTTTCATATAAAAATCCTAAATACAGATTAAAATAATAGGCCTCAAAGGGATTTCCCTTTGAAGCCTTTTTTCATGATTATTTATATTAGCCGTTGAGAATTGCAAAGTTTTCCTTGTTGCATTTGTAGAGGTTCTGGAAAACTTTGAAGTTGCGGTCGTAAACAGCCTTGTTTTCCGGGTTTGGCTGATATGTAATTTTTGCAGGAATAAGTTTCTTAACATGCTGAATATCTTCGATAAGACCGAGACCGACTGCAATGCAAGCCGCCGCGCCTACAGCGCCTACATTCTGAGGAGAGTCTACAACCTGAATTTCACGCTGAAGAATATCTGCCAGTATCTGGCATGTTACCTTTCCGATTGCACCGCCGCCGCAGAAGCGGATAGCCTTGTCGGTAGTTACTTTCTTTTCCTGGCGTTCAAGCATCCAGCGCATATGGAAGCAGATGCCCTCAACAACGGCTCTGATCATTTCTGTTTTACCGGTGTCAATCTTAATGTTGAAGAACATTCCGGCGGCGTTGGGGTCCTCGAAAGGACAGCGGTTGCCGTGAAGCCACGGAGTAAATATTGTTCCGCCTGAGCCAGCGGGGATTTGCTCGATTGTGTCTTCCATGTAGTCGTAAAGGTTGAAATTCAGTTTTTCAATACTGTCTGCAACTTCCTTGTCTGAAAGATAAATACCTATATCGTCAAGCGCAAGATGGTCTTTTACCCATTCAACGCATTTGTTTGACGTCTCAAGTTCGCCGAAATAGTTGTAAGTAGTGGGATCAGCGCCTACGATTGCCGCCATCATGGCACCTGCGTCAACAGTCTGCTTTGTAACAACAGTGCCTACCCAGCCAGATGTTCCGCTGTAAATATGAGTGTCGCCGGGTTCTACTGCGCCTGCGCCTACGCCGATAAGTGAAGCGTCGCCGCCGCCGCCGAATACTGCTGTTCCGGGAGCGAGACCGAGTTCGTGGGCAGCTTTTTCAGTAACTTCGCCGACTTTTTCAGTACTTTTCTTAATTTCGGGAAGATGTTTCATGTTGATGCCAACCATGTCGCAAACAGGTTTACACCAGCCTTCATGGCCTTTGCGAGTGTCATAAAGAAGGGTAGCGAAAGCGCTGTCCTCAGTCATAACAAATTCGCCGCTGGCACGGCAGATAAGGTATTCCTTAACGTCAAGCCATTTGTATATCTTTTTATAGTTTTCCGGTTCATGAGCTTCTACCCATTTGTATTTCCAAATTGGGTCCTTAACTGAAGAAGAAACAGCGCCGGTATAATGAAGATATTTAAGAAGTTTTGTAACTTCGGCGCCTGCTATCTGAAAACCGTGGGCGATACCGTTCTTAAGCTCTTCTCTGGCGCGCTGGTCCATATAACTCATAGGACGGCGGATGCACTCGCCGTTTTCGTCAACAATTACGAGAGCCTGCATCTGTGAGCAGAAACTGATACCCTCAACCTGTTTGGGCTTAACGTAGGGGACTTTTTCAAAAACGGCTCTTGTGGTGATGCACATTGCGCCCCACCATTCGTCTGCATCCTGTTCTGCGCCGCCTTTGACGCCCGTTTCATCGTCAACATACAGTTTGTAGCCTGCAGTGTCGGAACCGAGAATTTTCATCGTCTCGCCGATTTCAATAAGGCAGGTCTTTATTCCCGTTGTGCCGATGTCGTAGGTGATTACGTATTTGCTCATAAATTATATCCTCCGTATGACTGCATTTGGGGATGCAGATATTATTCTTTTTCAAAAGTAAACGCGCTTTCGATAAATTTCAGCAGCTGGCTGATTACCTGTTCGTCGTCCATATCTTCAACGTCTACGCCTGTGTAGTATTTAAAACGTTCCTTATAATAATCGCAGGTGTAGGAAAACTGAAGCGAGGTAAGCAGATTGTCAAGGAAGAAGGCGAAAAGCCTTGGGTCAAGGTCAGACCTAACGTCGCCTTTTGCCAGCGCCTGGGCGATTGCCGTAATATAAACTCCGCTTGATTGGCTTTCGATCTCTTCAACCAGCATCTTTGTCCGCTCACTGCCTTTTTCAGAAGTTATTTCGTTGTAAAGTCTAATATAATTGGCGTTTTTCTTGGAGTGAACACAGGTTGCGCGGATAAGTTTTTCCGCTTTGACAAGAAGTTTGTCGTTGCTGTTCATTATATCCTGTATTATCTCTTCAAGAATACGCATTCCGCGGCTTATGCAGGTGATGAACAAATCTTCTTTAGTTGAAAAATATTTATACATCAGCCCGATGCTTATGCCTGCGTTTTTCGCAATTACATTTATATTTGCATTTTCATAACCTTTTGAAGAAAACTCCTCAATTCCCACCTCGAGAATACGCTCTCGGCGTTCCTCCGAAATTCGGTCAAATGCTTCTTTGTGGTGTTTATGTACCATCTTTTTTCATTTTTGTAGCATTGCACAAAAATCACTGTTTGCTTTGTGCAACACTGACAAATACACCCTCCCTATAAAACCGTGAGCCTTTGTTCACTTTTCATATAGTATCATTATTCTGAAAAATTTGCAACAAATATGAACAATTTTTTGCAAATATGGGTTTGACAAATCGTTAAAAAGTGATATACTGAAAGTGTAATTTTAGTGAGCAGTGGCTCACGCTCGAAACGGTGAGCAGCCACTCACGCATTTAATGTTTAAGGAGGAAAATTTATGGATACCCGATTCGCAATTTCTGAGTATCTTGATGCCGCTCAGGTTACAGCTCAGCTTGACGCGCTCATCAAAAAACCGATTTATTCAATCAGCCCTGCTGCTCTTAAGAAGTATGAAGAAGAATACTTCGAAAAGAAATGCGCTAAGTCAAAGGCTATGATTACAAAGGCTAAGGAAGTTATTCCGGGCGGCGTTCAGCACAACCTGGCGTTCAACTATCCTTTCCCCATCGTTATTACTAAGGCTAAGGGCGCAAAGCTTTATGACCTTGACGGTAACGAATATTACGATTTCCTTCAGGCCGGCGGTCCCACAATCCTGGGCTCCAACGACGACGTAGTAAAAGAAAAGGTAAAGGAACTGCTTGACGACTGCGGTCCTTCAACCGGTCTTTTCCATGAATATGAATATAAGCTCGCAAAGAAGATTTCCGACTGCGTACCTTCAGTTGAAATGTTCCGTATGCTCGGCTCAGGTACTGAGGCTTGCATGTGCGCTGTTCGTGTTGCTCGTCTTGCAACAGGCCACAAGAACATCATCAAAATGGGCGGCGCTTACCACGGCTGGTCAGATCAGCTTGCATGGGGCATGCGTGTTCCCGGCACACTGAACCTTCAGTCCCACGGTGTTCCGCTTTTCGTATTCAAGCACACTCAGGAGTTCTTCCCCAATGATCTGAAGAGCCTTGAAAGAAAGCTTATCCTCAACAAGTTCCGCGGCGGCACAGCTGCTGTATTCATCGAGGCTATCGGTCCTGAATCAGGTACACGTCCCGTTGATAAAGACTTCCCCAAGGGCGTACAGGCTCTTTGCCGTAAGTATGGCGCACTGCTTGTTTGCGATGAAGTTGTTACAGGTTTCCGTATCGGTGTTTCCGGTGCTCAGGGCTATTTCGGAATTGATCCTGACCTTACAATCTTCGGTAAAGTTATTGCCGGCGGTTATCCGGGTGCAGGCGGTATCGGCGGTCACAGAGAAGTTATGAAATATCTCGGCGCCGGCCTTGATAAGACAGAAGGCAAGAAGATACATAAGGCTATGTGCGGCGGCACAATGGCTGCAACTCCTATCTCCTGCTGCGCAGGTTACACTGCTATCTGTGAGATTGAAAAGCGCAACGCTTGCCAGTATGCAGGCAGAATGGCTGACCGTCTTGTTAAAGGACTTCAGGCTCTTATTAAGAAATATGACCTTCCGTTCGTATGCTTCAACCAAGGCTCAGTATGCCACCTTGATACAGTAGGTACAATGCACTTCAAGGTTGACTGGAAGCATCCGTGGACAATTCCGCACACTCTTAAAGAAACAGGCAAACGCCAGACAGAAATGCAGCACATGGGCGCAGCTTACATGGCTGAAGGCCTCGTAACTCTGGCAGGCTCACGTCTTTACACTTCTGCCGCTTACACAGAAGAAATGATTGACGACTGCCTGAACAGATTTGAAAACGTATTCAAGAACTGCATTTGCATCGAAGCGTAAGAATATTTAACCGAGGGACGGAGATCATCCGTCCCTTTCGGTGATTTTACTGAAAGGAAAAAACATTCATGGCTTATGAAGTTGAAGAGGCAAAAAGACTTGTAGTTGAAGCAGGTAAAAAGCTTGTTGAAACCGGTCTTATTGCCAGAACATGGGGCAACGTATCTGCCCGTATTTCGGACACTCAGTTCGTTATTACTCCTTCAGGACGTGCTTATGAGACTTTGACTCCTGAAGAAGTTGTAGTTGTTAATATTGACGATTGTTCATACGAGGGCGACATCAAGCCTTCATCTGAAAAAGGCGTTCACGCCGCCGCTTATCGTCATCATCCCACTGTTGACTTTGTTATCCACACTCATCAGAAAGCCGCAACAATCGTCAGCATTACAGGTATGGAAATCCGCAACGTTTACCGCGAGTTCCAGCCTGTTCTTGGAAATAAAGTTCCCTGCGCGGCTTACGCAATGTCTACCACGAATTCACTTCGCAAGAAGGTTGAAATGTGCATTATGATGAACCCCGGTTCCCGCGCAATCATGATGATGCACCATGGTACACTTTGCATGGGCGACACTTATGAGCAGGCATTTGAAATTGCCGAAACTCTTGAAAAGTGCTGTGAAAAGGTTATCAAGGATAACTATCTGCGTCATTCATGGGCAAAGGAATATTCAGAAGACGCAAAGCGCAATTTTTATCTTAATAAAGTCGGTGCTGTTGCAATGCCCGATACAATCTGCGACCTTGGTTCTTCTGTTCGCAACGGCAAGACATTTGCTCTTACTGTAGGCGGCGAGACTATCGACGTTGATTTGGAAACAGGTCTCGGCATTAACGGAATTGCTCCGAAAGTTGCTAAAATCCACAAGGCTATTTATGAAACTCAGGATTGCAAAATTATCCGCCACGTTACAGATCCCGACGTTGTTGCTGTTTCATGCACAGGCGAAGAAATGCTTCCCATGATTGACGACTTCGCTCAGATCGTTGGTCTTAACGTTAAAAACTGCCCCTGGATCGACGGCGACACAGACGCTTGCGCCAAGGAAATCGGAAAGGCTATCGACAGCAGAAACGCTGTGCTTGTTCAGGGTAGCGGCGCTTTGATTACAGGCAACACTGACGGAGATATGCAGGCGCTTGAAATTATTATGGATAAGGGCTGTGAAGCTGTTATTGACGTTAATATTTTCAACCGTGAGCATTATGTTCCCAAGGCTGAGTGCTTCCTTATGCGCACTGTTTATCTTGCTAAATACTCAAAGCAGATTGACAAAAAATAATTAGCTCCTTAAACATAATCCCTCTGAAATCGTATGATCTCAGGGGGATTGTTTTTTGCTTAAAATGATAAAAAAATACCCGACCTGCTCGCCGCAAGCCGGGTATTTTTTATTTAAATTCAGTCTTCAATAACTATTCCTTTTTCTGCTCTTTGCTGAGCAAGTTCCTTTTCCATTCTTTCGCGGAATTCGCCGGTAAGATTGTAGAAGAACATAGGAATGATACAAACGAGAAGGCTTATTGCAGGAATAAGCGATACAATGCTGAACATGCCGCCTCTTACGGTTTCGCTCATTGCTGTGGGATTTGCCGTTACTGAAGCGTTTATTGAGTTAACGTCCAGATCAACGATGATGTACATTAGGATAATAAATGAGGTGCTCAGTGCGTTGCCGAGTTTAGTAACAAAACTCTGGATTGCAGAGCCCATTCCCGTAAGACGTGTGCCTGTTTTCCATTCCATGTAATCGAGGCAGTCGCCGATCATTGCGAAGGCACAGACGTTTATTGCGCCGCAGGGAATACAGCTGATAACCAGGAACGGAACGCACGCCCAGAAATGCTCATAGCCTATAAACCACATAATAAGACTGGCGGCGGCGCCCAGAATGCTGGTGAAAATTATTATCTGTTTGTAACTGAATTTCTTTATCAGCGCAGGCATCGCAAGCATTGTGCCGAACATACCCGCGGCGGTTGCTATACTGAAAACGGTTGTTACAAGTGAAATGTTGCTTTGAAGCGCCGCTTCCTGCTCGGCGGCTGTCATTCCGGTAAGATCTTTGCCTATATAAAAACTGTATCTCGCAACATGGACTGCGCCTGCCTGATACATATATCTGGCGGCGGCGAGAATTCCCATAAGCGCCGTAAGCATAAGCGGTTTGCAGGTGAATATAAGTTTCAGCGATGACGGCGCGTTTTTATCTTTCTTTGGCGGTATCGGTATGTTTACGCGCTCTTTTGTTTTGAAGTATACACGTACAAACAGAAGATTGCCTACGATGGCGCAAAACAGAGCGATACACATATATTTTGTTTTTTCAAGTTCTGTTCCCGCGAGATTGAACTTAGGAAGAATAAAGCCGAGAATCATGAAGAAAGCGGTGGGAACAGCAGAGCCGATACCGTTTGCGGTTCTCGCTTTGCTGATGATACTGCCTCTTTCGTCTGCGTTTGGCGTCATTGCGTTGGGCAGTGACCAAAAAGGAACGTCGGAAGCAGTGTAGATCATTCCCCATGCAACGTAAGTTATAGCGGCGTAAATCATCTTCTGGGTGTCGCTGATGTTCGGCGCGTAAAAGAGCAAAACTGTCAGCACCGCTATGGGAATAGGAGTAAAAATCAAATAAGGCTTCATTTTGCCGCTTTTCGGATTGGCGTGGTCCATAATGTAGCCCATTATCGGGTCGTTGATAGCGTCCCATACCCTGGCAAGAAGCATCAGCATTAAAACGAAAAACGGAGCCAGTTTCATTACGCTGATGTAAAAGTCGGATATGTAGCTGGACATTATGGCATAGACCATACCCTGACCCAATGCACCAACGCAGTACGCAATCCATTCCTTGTTTGGAACGTGGTTTGCCGTATTCATAAGTAATCCCCCTCAGTTGCCGGTTTTAAACGGCAGTATTATAAATATAAAATATCATAAAAGCCGCTGATAAGTCAATGCAATTCCTGTATGTACAGTATAAATACTCAAATCTGTCGAGAAAGTGGAAATACTAAAAAAAATATGATACAATATCAGCGGTATTTTATATATTTATTATGGAGATAATTATGGCTATTAAGTTGATTGCAGCTGACCTTGACGGCACACTTATGCTGCCTGACCATCAGACTGTTGGTGAAAAAACAAAGGATGTTCTCCGTCAGTGCTCTGAAAAGGGTGTAAAGATTGCTATTGCCACCGGGCGCACGTTTTCGCTGGTAACCCCGGTTATAGAGCAGGTGCCTTTTGTTGATTATGTTATTTACAGCAACGGCGCAGGCGTTTATGACTGCAATACTAAGAAAAGGATATACAGCGATCCCATTGACAGGGACACTGCTTTTCGTGTTCTTCATTTTTTGCAGAGTATGCCGATTTATTATGAGTTTTATGCTGACGGTGCACCCCATGCAGAAGCTAGCAGAGTAAAATATTTCTGCTTAAAAGGAGTACCGCGTTCGTTTGCGGAAGAATTGCTGGCAGACGCTGTTCGTCACGATGATATTAACGAGTTTTTATCTCATGCTGACATTGAAAAGATAAATCTTTTCAGCTTGCCGGAAGAGACTAACGAAAAAATACGCCATATGCTGGCAGGGGAAAAGAGTCTTTCGGTAACTTCTTCCATAGAATGTAATATTGAAGTAAATAAAGATGATACTAACAAGGGCAAGGCACTTTCGGGCCTCTGCGATCTTCTGGGCATTACAGCGGGAGATACAATGTGTTTCGGCGACGGCGGAAACGATGTTGAAATGCTAAGGTTCGCCGACTATTCTTTCGCTATGGAAAATGCTACTGAGGCGGCAAAATCTGCCGCCAAGTTCAGCGCGCCGTCAAACGGCGACGAAGGCGTCGGAGTTGTTGCCGATCGTGTTGTCCTTAGGGGTGAGTGATTTTGGAACCTAAAAAAATTGCGGTTATAGTGACGGTTTTCGTTGTGATTTTTCTTGCGCTTGTTGCCGTTATTGGATTTTTTTCGCATATTCCGCTTATCGGTAAGGCACTTGCGCTTTTTGCCGCGTTAATATTGATGGCGTTTGTTGCGCTGTTTTTCGTTATGGCGGGAAAAAGAAAATAATATACTGATTTGGCAGTTTAAGGGGACTGTTTATGGCGAAAATTAAATCAAACAGAATAATCGCGTTGATTTGTGTATTGTCTCTTATCGCAGGAAGTCTTGTCTTTTTCGCGATAAACAGCAGTGAACGTTTAAATTTTACCAGAAGCGAATTTGCCGCCGATTATTCTGCAATAATGAAAAAATACGGGGCAAATCCAAAGGCTGACCTTGATAAAGACGAGTTCGGTCTTGCACGACTTATAGTTACAGATTATAACGGTGAGGATTACGGCGCTGTGGCGTCTGCAGTAAGCGGAAAGACTGCCGTTTTGCAGTACGAAAACGCGGATGCGGCAAGAAGCGCCGCGGAAAAATTCAAAGACGCCGGAATTTCCGCTGAGCCCGACAGTTACGCCAGGCTTGAAGCGCTCGAAGCAGGAACAGTTTGCGAGTGGGCCAGCGATATGGTGGGCGCAACTGATTACATAAATGAATGCCGAATGGCCCAGTCAGACGTAGTTGTTGCTCAGATAGATACCGGTGTTATGACGGAACACCCTGCAATTGAGGGCAGGTTCGTCAGCAAAGGCTACGATATGACGTCAGATGGGTGCGAAAATGCCGAGTATGACAAGAAACTTCGCGCAACGTTATACTGGCACGCCACAGCGGTTGCGTCAGTAATAACAAATAATACTACTCAATCAGTAAAAATACTCCCTTATAAAGTAGTCCCTTTCGGTACGGATATTTGTTATTCGTCATCAATTCTCGCTTCAATAAGAGACGCGATAGACAGAGACGTTGACGTAATAAACATGAGTATCAATACATACGGTGACGGAGATAGTTTTAAAGCGCTGATAAAGGAAGCCTACGCTAAGGGGATATGCGTTTGCTGTTCAGCAGGTAATGACTCAACAGAAATTAAAAACCGTTATCCCTCATCTGTTGAGCAGTCAATTGCCGTAAGCTCCGTTAATTCGGACAAGGAGTTTTCCAGCTTTTCAAATTACGGCGATTTGGTGGATTTCTGCGCCCCCGGCGGTTCCGTACGCGTGGCGGCTATCAACAGCGAGGGAAACGCGACATATTATAAGGCTTCGGGAACTTCTCTTTCAAGCCCTTACGCGGCGGCGTGCTGCGCAATGCTGAAAACAGTCAATAAAGACCTTTCGGTTGAGGCAATAACAGGCCTGCTGGCTGATTTTGCTCTTGATTTAGGCGGTCAGGGCTTTGACAAGTATTACGGCAACGGACTTCTTCAAATAGGAAATATTGTTGAAAGCGGTTCCTGCGGAGAAAACGTTCAGTATACGTTTAAAATTCCCCAGGGAACAGTTGAAATCAGCGGAAGCGGTTCGGTTCAGGATTACCCAAAGGAGCAGGACAGACCGTGGAATGATTTTGCCGGCGGTATCTTGAATGTAACGGTTGAAGATACAGTATCAGGTATCGGTTCCCGCGCTTTCCAGTCGATGTCGTCTGCTTCTTTCCAACTGCCTGACAACTTATTAAAAGTCGGGGCTTATGCTTTTTCCGGTTGTTCAAACCTTAAAAGCATCACGTTTGACAAAGATGTTGCTTCAATAGGAACAGGCGCGTTTTCAAACTGCGGCGGACTTACCGTCAGCGGTTGGCGAAATACTGCGGCTGAAAGCGCGGCTTCAGCGTCTGACGCTGATTTTATTGCTCTCGGCTGTGTTCATAATTATGTCTGTGAAATTATAGAGCCGGATCTGGAAAACGGAATTGAGGGCGAGCTGAAATATACCTGCGCCGTCTGCTCAGATACATACAGCGAACCTTATGTATCCCCGGAAGTTATCGGCAGCGGGCAGTGCGGCGACGGTGTTATATGGCGCTGTCATTCAACCGGCCAGTTGTTTATTTCAGGTAACGGAGCAATGTATGATTACAGCACCGCTGAAGTTCCGTGGAAAGATATTTCAGATAAGATAAACAGCGTGTTTATCGAAAACGGGGTAACCTATGTCTCTCCGTTTGCTTTTGCAAAATGCGGAAATATAACTACTTTTTCGGCGGAAGACTGCGCTTATTCTTCTGTTGAAGGAGTACTTTACAGCGCAGACGGGGCAGAACTTGTTTGTTATCCCGGCGGCAAAAACAATACTACTTATACAATTCCTGAGAATGTTACTGCGGTTTCTCCCGCGGCGTTTTTGTCCGCAGGCAGGCTTCAGAGCGTTGACGCGGCAGGGGATAATTTCGTTATTACAGACGAAGGTCTGCTTATGAGCTCAGACGAAACAAAAATAATAATGGCTTTGCCTCAGTTCAGCCAGCGGCGTCTTGTGCTTAAAACGGACGCTGAGGTGAGCGATTATGCGTTTATTCTCAGTGACAGTCTCAGCGAGCTTGTGCTTACGTCGGACATCAGTCTCGGAAAATACAGCGTAGGATATAATTATGATAACGGTTTTGTGCTTTCGGGCGTTACGGTTTACGGTGTGGAAAATTCAGCGGCACAGGAATACTGCTCTGATGTGATTAATTTTGTTGCGGTAAACAGCGGAACCTGCGGCAGTGATATAAAATGGCGTTTTGATCTTGACAGCAACACGCTGACCCTAACAGGAAGCGGAAGTATGTATGATTATTCGTCAGCAGAAGAAATACCGTGGGCGATTTTCGCTGGCAGGCTGGAAAGCGCTGAGATAGACGAAAATATAACGTCTCTTTCATCTTTTGCATTTTATGACTGCAAAGGGCTTAAAACGATGAAACTTCCTGCTCAGCTTACATATGTTACCGACGAAACGGTGTTTGCAGGATGTAACGGAGTTACGAATATTGATTTTCTTGAGGGCAACGGCAGTATCCCGAATATTCCCATCAATTCAAAAACCGCTCTTACCCGAGTTTGCGCTGAGAACCTTTCTTCAGTCAGATTTGAACTGGGAATAAAATCCATAGGCAGCGCCGCGTTTTACGGCTGCGGCAAAATAAGCACAGTGGTATTCCCTTACACTGTCCAAAAAATCGGCCAGCAGGCATTCAGAAACTGTACTTCTATTAAAAATATTACTTTGGGAAGCGGTGCAAAGAGCATAGAAAATTATGCTTTTTATAACTGTACGTCTCTTACAAAAGTGTCTATATATGCAACTCAAACAGTATTCGGAAATCAGGTGTTTTACGGCGCTCCCGATGGCTTAGTTTTAAGTGCGTATTATGATACTACTGCAATGGATTACTGCGAAGCTAACGGATATACGTTTTCACCTCTTGGATGTCTCCACAGGATATTCAGGGATGAGGGCGACGCGCCAACCTGTACCGAAGGCTCTGTAGTCAGCCGCTACTGCGCGCGCTGCGGAAAGTATATAGGGGAGGTATCGCTCCCTGCGGCGGGTCATAAGTACGAAGAGACTGTAATCACACAGCCGTCGTGCACCGAAAGCGGTATGTCGGTATATAAATGCAGTGTATGCGGCGACGATTATACAAGTGAAACAAAGCCTCTCGGCCATGATTTTGAAACTATTTCATATACCGAGCCCACTTGCTGTGAAAGCGGCAGTGCTGTTTATCAATGCAAGCGGTGTAACGAGGAAAAGCAAGAGATTATTCCTGCTTTGGGAACAGTACACTATGTAAAGGGAACGGTTACAGATCCGGCAGGCAACGCGCTTTCCGGCATAAACGTTTACTGTGACGGAGTGTTGAGCGCTGTTACAAATGACAACGGAGTATTTATGTTTGACGGAGTAAAGTGCGGCTCCCATAAACTGACGTTTGAAGGGGACGGCTGTGTAACGGCTCAAAGCGTACTTACTGTTTCCGGCGGAAATTTCACTTCCGAAAATAATATTGAAATGCTTGTGGGTGACGTTAACGGCGACGGTTGGGTAAACGGCAGAGATTACGTTTTGACCGATAGGGCAGGAGGTTCATGGGGTGAAGAAAATCTTGCTTCTCTTCCGAACAGCAATGAACAGTCGCCGTTTAATGTGAATTACGGCTCCCAGTCGGAAATTGGGCTTTATGATTTTAAAGTGTATCCGGACGAAACGTCCGATTACCGTATGCAGTTTGAAGCGAATGTCCGCGAGTTTAACGAGTATACGGTGGTTGAAAGCGGGTTTATTTACGGCAAAAACATGGACGAAGATATGCTTGCCCTTGAAAATGTGGGCAAGGCAAACAGCGACGGATATGTTGTAAAAAAATCAGTGAATTCGGATACTTCAGGCAAAAAAGTGCTCACCTACGGTTCGTCGTCCGGCGGAACGGTGAGTGCGAGATATTATATTGTTTATACAAACGGTGTGTTTACAAGAACATATTTAAGCGAGGTGCAGTCATACACATATGAGTAAATATAAACTGCTTGTTTCCGCCTGCCTTCTGGGCGAAAACTGCAAATACAACGGTTCAAACAACAGAAATGAAAAGGTTCTTGATCTTGAAAAATATTTTGATCTCGTGCCGGTGTGCCCCGAATGTTTCGGCGGACTGCCGATACCGAGGGAGCCTTCGGAGATAAAAGACGGCGGTGTGTATTCAAAAAGCGGCAATGATGTTACGGACGCTTTTGTTGACGGCGCCGAAAAAACGCTTTACATTGCTGAGGAAAACAACTGTTTCCTTGCTCTCCTGAAAGAACGCAGTCCGTCCTGCGGCTGTGGAAAAATTTATGACGGTTCTTTTACCTCAACGGTAATTGACGGAAACGGCGTTACAGCAGACTTGCTTCTTAACAACGGAATAACGATTTACGGCGAAAGCAGAATAGACGATTTAATTGACGATTACGGCGAGGAATGATTATTTGCGTAATTGACATAAGCGTTGCGCTAAAGTATAATGCACATAAGGAAAGTGAGGAATAGTTAATGAAACGTCTATTTGTAATCTGTCTCTGCCTGTTAATGGCAGTGAGCGTCTTTGCCGGATGCTCAAAGGGCAGTGAAGAGAAGGAAAGCCAGACGGCTGAGCAGACAACGGAGCACAGCCACGAGGGCGAAACGGTATCTCAGATGCCCACAGACGAGGCGAAGATATCAGGTTCTAACGCTATAAATTTGCTTAAATCATATTCAGAAAAAGAACTTGGTCTTGATAAAATAGATAAGGATTATCAGTTCCTGCTCAGTACGTCGGGCTCTGAAATTGACGGTAAAAAGTATATCCGAGCAGAAGCTGGCGCAATGGAAGAAAGCGGTACCAATTCTGAAGGAAAAACGACTTATCAGATGACGTCATACAAAACCATCTATATTTCCTATGACGGAAAAACCATCCTTGTACTTAACGAAGATGAAGACGGCAAAGATAAGTACGATAAAATAACAATTGATGAAGAACATCTCAAAAGTATTTCAACTACAGCGGCTTCTTCTGAAAAAGCAACAAAATAAGATAGCATAAAAAGCGACCATATGGTCGCTTTTTTATTTTTTAGATTAATTTGTTTAAGATTATGTAAAAAATTATTATACAGTGTTGCCTTTTGATACTTTTGTGGTAAAATACATGATGAAATAAAAGTATTTTATATGACATTGGAGAGATTTTAATGAAAAAAACTAAGATAATTTGTACATTAGGTCCGGCAACGGACGATGACAGCGTGCTGTCTGAAATGATAAGTTCGGGTATGGATGTTGCCCGCTTTAATTTCAGCCACGGAAATTATGAATTGCAGGAAAAGCGTCTTAACCAGCTCATCGCACTTCGCGAAAAAATGGACGTTCCTGTTGCAACTCTGCTTGATACAAAGGGACCTGAAATCCGTACAGGCGATTTTGAAAATCCCAACGGCGTTGTAATTCACAACGGAGATAAGTTTACCCTTACTACAGAAGAGTGTCTCGGTGACGAGAAACACTGCTATATAAACTATCCCGGCCTTGTAAACGACGTTACAGAGGGCACTTCTATTCTTATTAACGACGGACTTATTTCAATGACTGTTACTGAAGTAAAGCCAAAAGAGATTGTTTGTCGTGTAACTGACGGCGGACTGCTTACTAACCATAAGGGCGTAAACGTTCCCGACATCAGCCTTAATATGCCTTACCTTTCACCTGCTGATATGAAGGACCTGGAGTTCGGTGCGTCCCATGATTTTGACTTTATCGCCGCTTCATTTGTTCGTACAGCCGGCGATGTTATTTACCTTCGCAATTACTGTCAGGCTCTCGGCTGGAATGATGTTCGCATAATTGCAAAAATTGAAAATATGGAGGGCGTAAACAATATCGACTCCATCATCGATGCGGCAGACGGCATCATGGTAGCAAGAGGTGATATGGGCGTTGAAATTCCGTTTGAGAGAATTCCCTCAATTCAGAAGATGATTATCCGCAAGGTTTATTCTGCAGGTAAAATCGTTGTTACTGCCACCCAGATGCTTGAGTCTATGATTACAAATCCACGTCCCACAAGAGCGGAGATTACAGACGTTGCAAACGCTATTTACGACGGCACTTCCGCAATTATGCTCAGCGGCGAGACTGCTATGGGCGCCCATCCGGTTGAGGCTGTAAAGACTATGGCTACTATTGCCAAGACTACCGAAAAGGATATTGACTATATTACACGTTTCAACAACGTTTATCCTGCTCCGCTTACAAAGAATATTACTTCCGCTATCGGCCACGCAACGGTTACCACCGCCCATGACCTTAACGCGGCGGCTATCATTACTGTTACCCAGAGCGGAACTACTGCAAGGATGATATCGAAATACAGACCCTGCGTTCCGATTATCGGCGCCACTACCGAGGAAAAGGTGCTTCGCCAGCTTATGCTCAGCTGGGGCGTTGTTCCCGTTCGCTGTGTCCACCAGGACAACACGGACGCACTGTTTGACCACGCTGTTGAAGTAGGTAAAAAAACAGGACTTATCCATAAAGACGATATTGTCGTAATTACTGCCGGTATACCTCTCGGCTCAAGCGGCACCACCAATATGCTTAAAGCACAGGTGATTTAAAATGTTTGCCGTTCATCTTTTTACCGCTGACGACAAAAGAATGGAGAGCGTTCGCGCTGTTCGCCGCAGTGTTTTTATTAAATCTCTCGGGGTTTCTGAGGATGAAGAATTTGACAGATACGACGAGTACGGCAATCCTGCGCTGTTTGCCCTGCTGACCGAGGAAGACGTTCCCTGCGGCACAGGCAGGCTTGTAATTTCTAAGGATAATTACAAGATAGGAAGAATTGCTTTTTTACCTCAGTGCAGAGGCAAGGGCTACGGAACAGTGCTTGTGAAAACGCTTTTGCAAAAGGCTTTTTCAATGGGCGCCGAGTGCGTTTTCGTTGACGCCAGAGATGAAGCGGTGCCGTTTTACGAAAAAATAGGATTTGCGCCTTGCGGCGATTACTTTGAAGAAAGAGGAATGACGCATCTGCCAATGCGTATTCGGAAAGAGGAGCTTCGCTCCTGCGGAGGAACACAAAATGGCTAAGAAAAAGACCCACATAAAACTTATTATTCTTTTATTGGTTCTTGCGGCGCTTATTGCCGGAGGTGTTTATCTTTATTCCGTTGTTAAGACGGATATTGACGGCACGGATGATGATACCGTTAAATATACCCTTGTTATCGAGGACAATGATTTTGCTTATGAGATTGCCGCAAAACTTATGAACGCAGGCATCGTAAAGAGCGAAACCGTCTGGAGTTGGTGGATGGACAAGAATTATCCTGATTTTACATATTATAACGGAGAGTATAATATGACCTCCGGAATGAGTTATCAGGAGATTGCGGAAAAATTGCAAAATCCCGACGTGAGCCATAAGAAAGTTAAGGTCTGCATACCCGAGGGCTATAATGTTTTTGATATTGCCGACACTCTTGAGGAAAACGGCATATGCTCGAAAGAGGATTTCCTTGAAGCGTGCAGTACAACAGATGGATACAGCTACGACTGGCTTGCCGATTTTCCGGTTGACGACGAAAACGTCGGCTATATTTTGGAGGGCTTTTTGTTCCCTGCAACATATGATTTCGGCCAGAATTCTGAAGCCCGTGATATCGTTGACGAAATGCTGGACGCTTTTGACAGCAGAATTACCCAGGATATGCTTGATTACTGCCAGAATAACGATATGAGCCTTTACGAGTTTATTACTCTTGCTTCTATCGTCCAGGAAGAGGCGCTTAATAAGTCAAGTCAGGGCAATATCGCGTCTGTACTGATAAACAGACTGGATGCCGGTATGAAGATTGAGTGCGACGTCACATATTATTACGCAAAGCAGCTTCTTGACAATGGATTTTCACAGGATGTCTACGACGCGTATTATACTTACCGCTGTCCCGGACTTCCTGCAGGACCTATAACCAACTGCGGAATGGATATTATTGAATCGACGATAAATCATCCTGATACAGACTATATTTACTTTTTCTCAGACCTTGAGGGAGAGTTCCATTTTGCCTCAACTTATGACGAGTTTGAAAAGCTCAAACAGGAATATCCATGGAAGTAAAATTAAATATTGACAAAAACCGATAAGTGTGGTAAACTATCTCCACAACAAAGCAGAACGCTCCCGTTCTCCCCTTCAGCAAAGGCAAAAAGGGTAATCAACTTTTTCGGTGATTAAGTGCGGGCGTTTTGCGTTCGCACTTTGTTTTTTGTCCGCAGTATCTGCGGAATGCCAGAGTCAACCAACGGTTTTATTTTATTAAAGAGGTGTTATTTATCAGCAGAGATAAGGATGCTACCCAGCTCAACGAACAAATCAGGGACAAAGAGTTGCGCGTCATTTCAGCAGACGGCGAACAGCTCGGCATTATGAGCGCAAAAGAGGCCCAGAAGATTGCCGACGACCGCGGCCTTGATCTTGTTAAGATTGCGCCCCAGGCAAAACCGCCTGTATGCAAAATCATGGACTACAGCAAGTATCGTTATGAGCAGGCTAAGCGTGAGAAAGAGAACCGCAAAAACCAGAAGGTTATTGAAACAAAGGAAATCCGTCTTTCTCTTAAAATCGATATCGGCGACTTCAACACAAAACTTAATCATGCGAAAAAGTTTTTGGAGTCAGGCAATAAACTTAAAGTGTCCATTCGCCTCAGAGGCCGCGAAATGGCTCATTCAGACCTTGGCGTTGCAACCATGGAGCGCTTTGCAGAAGGCATTGGCGAACTGGGCAACGTAGACAAGGCGCCTAAACTGGAAGGCAGACAGATTCTTATGTTCATGTCTCCCAAACAGGCTAAGCAAAACCAAAACCGCTGATTTTTCAGCGTTTGAACATTTGGGCAAATAATTCATTTTACGGAGGAATATATCATGCCAAAGATTAAAACACACAGCGGCGCAAAAAAGCGCTTCAAGACAACAAAAAGCGGCAAGGTTAAGCGTGCTCATGCTTACACCTCCCACATTTTAACCAAAAAATCAACAAAGCGTAAAAGAAATCTTCGCAAGACAGCTGTTGCTGACGTAACAAACCAGAAGCAGTGCAAACGTCTTGTTCCTTACAAATAATTTCATTAAGTACGCTTATCACAGTATCGGAGGTAGTAAATAATGGCAAGAATTAAAGGCGCTATGGCCACACGCAAAAGAAGAAAGAAAGTATTAAAGGCAGCAAAGGGTTATTACGGCGGAAAACATCGTCTGTTCAAAACAGCTAAGCAGGCTGTTATGAAGAGCGGTCAGTACGCTTATATCGGCAGAAAGCAGAAGAAGAGAAACTTCCGCAGAATCTGGATTGCCCGTATTTCTGCTGCATGCAAGAGCAACGGCATGAACTATTCAACATTTATGAACGGTCTTAAGAAAGCCGGCATCGATCTTAACAGAAAGATGCTTTCTGAAATCGCTATTTCAGATCCCGCAGGCTTCACAGCTCTTACAGAAGCTGCAAAGGCTGCTCTGTAAATTCCGTGATCAAAGAGACATTGCTTACGCTTTGTCTCTTTTTTTATTGCTTGGAGCGGCAATCACCTGAGGCGGTAAGAACTCTCCGCTCTAAAAAATATATAAATTTATGCTTTAACTGTTGCACTTTTTTGCGTTATAATGTAATATAATATTTAATTTATAAAACGGACGGCAAATTCTAGCCGCTTCTTATGCTTAACGGAGACGCTTATGGAAAGAATCACGGCAAAACAGAATCAACTGATAAAAGATACAAAAAAGCTGATGACTTCGTCCAAAGCCAGAAGAGATAGGCGTGAGTTTGTGCTGGAGGGCGTGAGACTTTGTTCAGACGTTCTTCATTCGTTTTATAAAATATCCGTTTTACTGATTACTCCGCAGTGCATTGAGCATAATTATGATATCTTTTCCAAACTTTCGGAAAGAGCCGGAAGAACTTTAGAGATTACTCAGGAAATCGCGGAAAAACTTTCCGATACTCCGTCGCCTCAGGGTATCTTCTGCGTTTGCAGTATTCCAAGCCTTAATCCGTCTGTAGAGGAAGGGCGCTTCATTGCTCTTGATAACCTTCAGGACCCGAGCAATCTCGGCGCTGTTATAAGAAGCGCGGAGGCGCTGGGTATAGATGGTGTTATCGCTTACAACTGCTGTGACCTGTATAATCCGAAGGCGCTGAGAGCGTCTATGGGCGGTATACTCAGAATGCCGGTTACAATCAGTGAAAGTCTCAAAGATGACCTTTTGCTTTATCAGTCGGAGGGATTTGACGTTTACGGTACTGTTCCGGTTGATACGGCTGAAAAGATAACAGATATTCACTTTTCAAAATCCGTTATCTGCGTTATCGGCAATGAGGCAAACGGTATCAGCCCGGAAGTAAAGCAGGTGTGCCAAAGTCTTATTACCATTCCAATGAAAGGGAGAGCGGAAAGCCTTAACGCGTCAGTAGCCGCTTCCATTACGATGTGGGAGATGATGAGATGAACAGCGCGCGTTATTGGATATGGCTTCAGCAGGCGTTGGGCGACGGCGTGATTTTTAAGCCGATTACTGAAGAATTCGGCGGCGCCGAGGGTCTGTACAACGCCAATATCATGGAGTGGCGGATGAGTTCAACGCTTTCACCGCGTCAGGTTTACCGCCTTGAAAAGACCGACATCGCCGATGCGGATAAAGTAATTGAGACCTGCGAAAAGAACTCGTGGAAAGTGATTTCCTATGACCATCCTGATTATCCCCAGAGACTGAGAGAGATAATCAATCCGCCTGCCGTTCTTTATGTTGACGGTGAAATGCCGGATATTGATAATACCGTTGTTATCGGAATAGTCGGAACACGCCGCGCTTCCGAATATGCGGTAAAGGTCTGCGAGATAATGTCTAAGGGTATCGCCGAGTGTTCCGCTCTTGTAGTCAGCGGCGGAGCCCTTGGAATTGACAGCGCGGCCCACAGCGCAGCAATGGCCGCCGGCGGAAAAACGGTTGCCGTTTTAGGCTGCGGTCTCGGGGCAAATTATTTAATGCAGAATAAAAATCTGCGGGAAAGGATAAAACGAAACGGGGCGCTTATTACTGAGTTTTCTCCCTTTACACCTGCCGCAAAACATACTTTTCCGCTTAGGAACCGAATCATCAGCGGTCTTTCGCTGGGCGTTCTGGTTGTTGAAGCCGGAGTAAAAAGTGGTTCGCTTATAACTGCCAAGTATGCCCTTGAGCAGGGGAGAGACGTTTTCGCCGTTCCCGGCTCCGTGCTTGCCCAAGACTTCGCAGGCACAAACAAATTGATAGACGACGGAGCTTATGTTGTTACCCAGCCTGTACAGCTTCTGTCAAATTATTCCGAACGCTTCAATCTTGACCTTTCAAAAGTCAAAAGTGTAAGCGCTCTTATGAAAGAATTGGCTGACCCTGCCGCAAACGTCAGTCAACATGAAGATATATATTCTTTCGACCGGCTGGAAGAAGGACGAGCGGCAAGAATGAAAAGAGAACAGAATATTACGGGACTGTCTAACGAGGAGAAAAACGTTTATGATATCCTCCCGGACACGTTTACCCATATTGATATATTGGCGCAGAACAGCAGTTTGTCACAAGGTCAGCTGCTGGCGGCACTTACAAAATTAGAATTGCTGGACCTGGCCGAGAGCGCGTCAGGCGGCAGATTTAAAAGAAAATGACCTTTGCGTTTATCGCAATGAGGAAAGGATACAATTCATGTCAAAATTAGTAATCGTAGAGTCGCCTGCAAAGGCAAAGAATATCAAAGGCTATCTTGGCAAAGGATATGACGTAGTTGCTTCTATGGGCCATGTCCGCGATTTGCCCGCCGCCCGTCTTTCGGTTGATATCGCCCATGATTTTGCACCGAAATATGCGGTTATTGCAGGCAAGGAAAATTTCGTTAAAGACCTTAAGAAAAAGGCGGACGCCGCCGATTACGTCTATCTTGCAACGGACCCTGACCGCGAGGGTGAGGCAATCAGCTGGCATCTGGCAACTCTGCTCAATCTTGACCTTAAAGAAAAAAACAGAGTTACTTTTAATGAGATAACAAAATACGGCGTTCAGCACGGAATGGAGTCGCCCAGAGCTATCGACATTGATTTTGTCAACGCTCAGCAGGCAAGACGTATTCTTGACCGCCTTATCGGCTACAAACTGTCGCCGTTTATCAGCCAGAAAATCCGCAGAGGACTTTCAGCAGGCCGTGTTCAGTCTGTTGCTCTTCGTCTTGTGGTTGACCGCGAGGAAGAAATAAGAGCGTTTAAGCCGGAGGAGTACTGGTCAATCGACGCTAAGTTTACAAATCCGCCGGAAAGAAAGGCGTTTGCCGCCGCTCTTTACGGCAAGAGTGATGATAAAAACAAGATTAAAATCAGCTCCAAAGAAGAGAGCGACAAGATACTTGCCGATTTAGACGGCGCAGAGTACGTTGTAAAGTCAGTTAAAAAGGGAACAAGAAGAAAGAGCCCAACTCCTCCGTTTATTACTTCTACCCTTCAGCAGGAGGCTTCCCGCCGCCTGTCGTTCCAGGCTAAGAGAACAATGAAAGCTGCTCAGGAACTGTACGAAGGCGTTGATGTTGAAGGCTACGGAACACTCGGTCTTATCACATACATGCGTACCGACTCACTTCGTATTTCTGAAGAAGCAAGAGCAGCGGGCAACGCGTTTATTGAAGAAACATACGGTGAAAAATATCTTCCGAAGAAGCCGCGCTATTTCAAATCAAAGAGCAATATTCAGGACGGCCACGAGGCTATCCGCCCCACAACTCCTTCCATTACTCCGGAAATGGTTAAGGGCAGCGTAACAACCGACCAGTACAAAATTTATAAGCTGGTTTGGGAGCGCTTTATTGCTTCGCTTATGGAAAATTGTCTCCAGGAAACAATGAAGATAGAAATTGAAGCAAACGGTTATATCTTCAACGCTACCGGATATACAGTTAAGTTTGACGGCTTTACCGTTCTTTATGAAGAGAAAGGCGACGACGGCAAGGATGAAAACGCAACGCCTCTGCCCCCTGTTAAAACGGGCGATGTGCTCAGATTGAAGAGCATCCTCGGCAACCAGCACTTTACCCAGCCGCCGGCACGTTATACAGAAGCTTCGCTTACTAAGGCGCTTGAGGAAAACGGCGTAGGCCGTCCTTCAACATACGTTACTATCACCTCAACGATAGTCGGAAGAGAGTACGTAAAGCGCGAAGGAAAGCAGTTCGTTCCCACCGAACTGGGCGAAGCAGTAACCAAACTGCTTGAAGATAAGATGCCGAATATCGTTGACGTTAAGTATACGTCAAAGATGGAGGCGGATCTTGATAAGATTGACTCGGGTGAACGCAATTATATCGACATGATACGCCACTATTATGAGGATTTTGAGGCTCCGCTTGAAAAGGCGAAGAAAGAGATGCAGGGCGTTAAAATCAAACTCAAGGAAGAAGAAACCGACGTTGTGTGCGAAAAATGCGGCCGCAACATGGTTATCAAGGTCGGCAGATTTGGCAAATTCCTTGCTTGCCCGGGTTATCCCGAGTGCAAAAACACAAAGCCCCTTGTTTTCAAGACAAAGGCAAAATGTCCTGTCTGCGGCGCAGACGTTATTGAGAAAAAGACAAAACGAGGAACATCGTTCTATGGCTGTTCGGCATATCCTAACTGCAACTTTATGACCTGGGATTTGCCCACTGACGAAGTTTGCCCCAAGTGCGGCAAATCGCTGTTTAAGAAGCGCGGCAACACTTTGGTTTGTCTTGATGAAAAATGCGGTTATACCTCAACCGTATCCAAGAAAAAGAAAACGGAAACAGAGGAATAATGAAGTTTACAGTTATAGGCGCAGGGCTCGCAGGCGTTGAAGCCGCGTGGCAGATTGCAAATGCGGGTCACAGCGTTACTTTATACGAAATGAAGCCCCTCAAGCATTCACCGGCTCATAAAACCGATTTGTTTGCGGAGCTTGTCTGCTCAAATTCACTCAAAGCGTCCCGCATCGAAAGCGCGGCGGGATTGCTTAAAGAAGAGATGGCGCGTCTCGGTTCGCTGACGGTTCCCGTTGCAAGAGAGTGCGCCGTGCCAGCCGGAGGCGCCCTTGCGGTGGACAGAGAGCAGTTTTCAAAGACAATCACTGAGAAGATTTTGGCTCCTCCAAAATGCTTGGACGCGCTGCCGCACGATTTGCCGGAACGCTCTCTTACTTTCGCTTTACCCGGATCTTGAAGCTGTTTCTTCCTGTCACCGTATGCTCGACCGCGATGGAGTACTTGATCTCCAGCAGGCCGCCCCGCTCGCTGAGGTTGTGCCGCAGGGCGCTGGTCTGGATATCCACCGACAGCTCCCCGTAGGGGGTCTCATACAGGGACGTGTGCTGCCGCCCCTCCTCAAACACCATCTGGGAGTTCACACTGCCCACCCGGCGCAGGATCACCTGGGGCCCGCTGACCTCAAAGGTGGTGGTCGTCCCCTCCATGCCGGTGAGGGCTGTCTCCTGATAGGTCAGCAGCAGGCCCTCCTCCGTCAGCTCCAGGGTCCCCTCCGTCGTCAGCTCCGTGGCATCCGGGTCCACATCGTCAAAATACTGCTCTCCCCGGATGAAGAGCAGCACCGGCAGCGTCTTCCGCCGCGTCTCAATATC
>URGA01000018.1 GCA_900547275.1 uncultured Oscillospiraceae bacterium
TCATATAGTTGAGCGGGGCGGCTTTTTTTGTACGGTGACAGAAGCCGATAAAATTCTTACGGACAACAGCAACAAGATAACCGGCGTAAGACTTTCAGACGGAACGGTTGTTGCTACCCACCATGTTATTGCAAACTGCTCTCCCCATACTGTATTCGGCAAAATGATGGACGAAAAGTCCGTTAACGAAAAAATCGTGCGCGCAACAAACGCAAGAACGTTTTCAGGCAGAGGTCTTACACTGTTTCTCGGTCTTAGCAAATCTGCTGAAGAACTGGGAATTAAGAGCCATAATTACTTCATTTACGATACAGCAGACACGGTAAAGCAGTACGAACTTATGAAGAAAGTGGAGACAAACCACGTTCAGGCAACTGTATGTCTAAACAACGCTTATCCCCAGTGCTCACCCGAGGGCACTTGCATGATGTATTTCACCACCATGTTTATGTCTGACGACTGGGGCAACGTTGAAGAAAAAGATTATTTCAAGGCGAAAGACCGCATTGCAAACGATATGATCGACGTATTCGAGCGTGAAACCGGCTGCAAGATCAGAGATTATATCGAAGAGATTTCTGTTGCTTCTCCCACAACCTACGCAAGATACTGCGGCCATCCCCAGGGAGTTATATACGGCTACGAAACAGCCGACTGGGACAGCCTTATGCCAAGAATGATGATGATGAAAGAAGACGCAGAACTGTTCCCGGGACTGCGCTTTGCAGGCGGTTACGCTATGCGCTCCAGCGGATATTCCAGTGCTTACGTTTCCGGCGACCTTTCCGGCCGTCAAACAGTTGGCGATTTAAAAAGGGAGGGAAAATAAAATGAAATTCAAAAAACAGATTTTCGGATTTATGGATATGCTTCGCTTCAAAAAACTCGTTCCCAACCGCCGCGAAGCACTGGCAAACGGTTCTGATCAGCCGCTTCCCACCGAATACCGCACAAATAATTTGGCCACGGCTCTCCACCCCGGATATATGGAAGTTGAGCTTACCCACATTGTACAGCTCACTCCAAACATGAAAAACTTTACATTCAAGCGCGTTGATTCCAGCGCATTTCCGTTTTTCAGAGCGGGCCAGTACGTTTCTCTTCAGGCAAAAATAGGCGACAGCCTTGTAAGCCGCCCCTATTCAATTTCATCTTCACCTGATGAGGCACTGGAAGGCAGACTTTCACTGGGCATCGAGGACGCAGGATTTTTCTCAGGCTATATGAACAACGAGGCAAAAATCGGCGACCGCTTTGTTATGACAGAGCCCAGCGGTGAATTCCATTATGAAAACATAAGAGACAAGAAGAACATCGTCTGCATCGCCGGAGGAAGCGGAATTACCCCGTTCCTTTCAATGGCGAAAAGCGTTGCTGAAGGCAACGAGGACTACAACATGACACTGTTCTACGGTGCAAAAGATTTTGAAAACCTTGCTTACAGAGACGAACTTGAAGTACTCAAGAAAAGCGGAGTTCAGATAATCTATGTTCTTGAAACAGCACACGAGGGTTGCGAACAAGGCTTTGTTACCGCAAAAATGTTGGAAAAATACGTTGATATTAACGCTTCCACATTCTTTATGTGCGGACCTGTTGCAATGTACGCTTCAATTCTCGATGAGCTCAAACCGTACAATCTTCCCCTCAAGTCTGTAAGAAAAGACGCCGCTACCTGCGGAGATCTTGATATTGACAATCCCAAGACTTTCCGCCTTATGGTTCATATGCGGGACAAGGTTTACGAGATCGACGCTAAGGAAAACGAAACGCTTCTTACTTCCATGGAGCGCGCAGGACTTAACGCTCCCAACAAGTGCCGCGCCGGCGGATGCGGATTTTGCCACAGTAAATGGCTCGGCGGCGAATATATAATCGCCAAAGGTAGAGACGGCAGAAGAGAAGCCGACCGCAAGTTTGGATTTATCCACCCCTGCGTAACTTATCCTCAGAGCGACATGGAAATCGACGTTCCCGTTGCTTACTGATACTAAAACTCAATAAGAAAGAGGAAAGCCGCTGCACACTGCAGTAGCTTTCCTCTTTTTTTATAAAATTCAGAACCTTATTTATGTTTATTGTGAATAGGAAACAAGCGTCTGTTTTTCCTGCCAATCCAGAGAAAAGCGACGAGAATAACTGCTGCGCCTGCAAGCACCGCAGTCTGGGTACTTACCGAAACGATACTTCCGTCAAATTTCAGAAGTACTCCCAGTTTGCATAAAAAATTGTCCAAAATTCCGTCAGCGGAAAACAGTTCGCCTTTAATTTCAGTTATTACAAACTGCCTGAAAAGGCTTGCCAGCTGGGCGGGAGGATAGAAAAACAAAATCGGCTTGAGCCACGACGGATAGAAGGAGTACGGAAGATAACTGCCTGCAAGAAAGCCGCTTAACGTTCCGTAAAGATTAGCAAAGGTTGCAAAAGTTGCCGTGCTTTTCATACCCTTTGTCAGCGCCAGCACAAGAGCGGAGTTTATAAAACCTGAAAAAATTATAAATGCCGTAGTTTTCAGTATTACTTCCGGCATAAGCGCATTATCATAATCAGCTCTAAAATAAATCTCACCGCACCAGAAAGCGGCAAATGTAAAGAGCGACGAAACAAATCCGCCGGACAGCCAGTAGCCTGAAATAAGCATTGACGGCGAAACGGGCGAAGTCAGAAAATCCCTGCTTACCCCTTTTTCCTCGTCGGCAACATATAACTGGACCATTCCGAAAGACGTTGTTGTGCTCACAACCGGAAGCAGTCCTGCCAGCATTATCCTGTCTGTAAACAGATCGACATAATCTTCAGAAACACCGCACTGGCTTACAAAATCCAGCATAAAATCTCTTAAAAAAACGGCGTAAAGGCAAACCACCACGCCAATGGAAGCAACAGAAAGCAGTATATTCATTCTGTTGTTAAAAAACAGCGCCAAATTGCGGCGGATAAGCATACATAACTTCATATATATTCTCCCCGCAGCAGCGCCGAATACATCTTATTTAAACGGAGCGCAGGCTCAAGACGTCCGCCGTAATGTTCGCTCAGTTTTTCGATAGTACCGCATTTCAGTATTACGCCGTCATTTAAAATACAGTAACGGTCGGCGTAAAGCGCTTCCTCCATATAATGAGTGGTATAAAAAATTGTAATATTAAGTTCTGAGCGCAGACTGAGCAAAGTCTGCCACACCGTATTTCTCGCAGTTGGATCCAGCCCCGTAGTAGGCTCGTCAAGAATAAGCAGGCCGGGACTGGGAAGCAGTGCCCTTGCTATTTGAACCAGGCGCCGCTGACCCCCTGAACATGCCGAATATTTTTTACCTTCAAGCGACCGTATAGACAACTGATCAAGAACATCACTGATACGCTTTCGCGTTTCTTCAAAATTTTTAAGATAAAGGCCTCCGCGGTAAAACAGATTTTGGTAAACCGTCAGGTCTCCGTCTAAGACATCGTTTTGAAATACTACGCCGATTCTGCTTTGAATCTTTCTGCGCTGGTAGTCCATTGAAAATCCGTTTATGCTGACTTTGCCCGAAGATTTTTCAAGCAAGGTTGAAAGAATATTCATAGTTGTGCTCTTCCCTGCTCCGTTCGGCCCGAGAAAAGCAAAAATCTGACCCTGCTCCACATCAAAACTTATTGATTTAAGAACAGCCTGGCTGTGATAATCTTTGCACAGTCCGCTGACGCTGATACAAGAAGCCATTTGCTCCACCCCTTGTATCTTTATGAATTAAAAGCCAAAAATAAAACCACTGTTTTCTATTATCTTTAGTCTCCCTGTCTTGCGGCTAGGACAGCGGCTCCCAGCGCTCCGCAGCACTCAGGATATTCGGGAATGTAAAGTTTCAAATCCAGTAATTTTTCCAATTCGCTTACAACGCCTGAATTTCGCGCAACACCGCCGGTCATCATCACATTTTTCAAGTCCTTAACAGAGCCTGCCAACGCTTTCGTCTTTGCGGCAACGCTTTTGTTAAGACCGTGGACAATATCCGAAACGCTGTTGTTTTCAGCGATAAGGGAAACCACCTCCGACTCGGCAAAAACGGTGCACATGCTGGAAATCGTAAGGTCCTTATGATAGTCGAGACCAACTTTTGCCATAGTGTCCATGTCTGTTTCAAGCACTTTTGCCATATTTTCAAGAAATCTGCCTGTGCCTGCCGCGCACTTGTCGTTCATTATAAAATTCGTTACCCTGCCGTCTTGATCAAGGCAAATAACCTTGCTGTCCTGACCGCCAATGTCAATAATATTTCGAACATCTTTCCAGAGGAATTTTGCTCCTGCCGCGTGGCAGGTAATTTCAGTTATATCGCCGTCGGCAAAATCAATGTTTTTTCTTCCGTAACCGGTGGCAATAAGGCAGGCAATATCGTCAAGTGATACTCCGCTTTGCTCAAGAGCTTTTCTTGCTCCCGCTGCGGCGTTTGCGCCTGTTCTTACGGTAACCTGCTTTACGATATTCATTTCCTTATCTATAACCACAAGTTCAGTTGACGTTGAACCGCTGTCAACACCTGCAAAATATCGTCCGTTCTTCATCTGGACTTTCTCCTTTTTTTCAGTGCCGAGAGTTTCGCAAAATCCCTCAAGTCTTGTTAAAAGCTGACCGTAGGACTGCTTTGTAAAATCTGTTTCAATCTTAATTATCGGCACACTTAAGTTCTTCAGCTCGGAATATTCAAAATCATAATAATCGCAGAATTTCACCGTATGATAAACGATACCTTCGCAGTTTTCATTTTCCGCAAGCGCACGCCTTGCTCTGTTATCCTGCATTCTCATACACGGCGTCTGGCGCAAAAGCGATGACGCGTACTTCAGCATAATTTTCGCTGTATCGTCATCTATTTGCACATCAGGTTTAGCAACGCTTCTGTTTGCGGCGCAGGTAAGATCAACTATCGGATACGGCGAACATTTTTTAAGCACGTCTAAAAGTGAAGCACTGCTTCTGGCGCCCATAAGCGCCACAAATTTTTCGCTTTTGATTTTTACAGGCTCTTCAAACGCATTGAAAAATTTTTCTTTATCAAATTTTTTGCCGCTGTATTTTTCATATTTTTCAATAAGATTAACAAGCTCGCTGCTGAATTTTTTCACTGCGCATTCGCCGTCGCATGACGGCAAATCCAACAGATAGGAAAAATCCCCGTTGTCGCTGTTCAGCGCGTCAAAAACACGGCGCGAACTGTCACAGCAATCGGTAAGAATTATTTCTTTAAAATTCCCTTTGTTAATCTCTTGAAGCATCGCTTTTGCGTGGCTGCACATATTCGGATGAAGGTGTGAATTTGAATAATCAAAATTTTCAGCCTCGTCATTTAACAGAAAGCACTCTTCTCCGAAGCCGGCAAACAGTTCCAGCGGCGCGTATTTGCAATTAAATCCTATCATTTTCTATTCTCCAAAAGTTCCAAAAACGCTTCCATTCTCGTTACAGTCTGACCGTCGTTAACATTGCGGGTATCGCATCCGTCGCCGTCAAGCACAAGGGTTGGCAATCCTCGCTTTTCAAGATATTCTTTCGCTCGGGCGCTTAGGCCGGCAGTCTGCTTACAGCCCCAGTGGCAATACCACACAACACCATCAGCATTAAGAAGTTTTGCGCAGCGTTCTACAGCCTTAATTCTGTTTTCACCTACACCGTTTGCAGTATTGCAAAGCAGTCTGTCCGCCATAAATCTGTAAGGATCCGTCTCTTCAAGATTTACGCCAAGCCAGTCAAAGGTCATATCGCAGGCAACTATTTCGCATCGCGGTGTAAAATTTATAAGGTTTCTCAAAGCGTCCTGCCAATACGGCAGAGTATGTACCCAAAGGAGACGAACGCCTTTTCGTCCTTTCGGGCAGGCTTTCAGCTGGGAAAGAAAATCACTGCTGTATTTCTCCGCCTCAGGCGTTCCCAGCATAACATGGGTTGCAAAAACAGAAAGCATATGAGAGGTCATTTCATCAGACAGCGAACGCTCGCTTCTGACCTCAATCATTTCTTTAAAATTTCTAAGTGTTCTTTTGCTTCTCTCAACAGTTTCTGCCAGCACTTTTTCATCTAATGAATAGCCGCTGTTTTCTGTTGCGAATTTTGCCATTTCACGCAGTTGTTCGGCAACGTAATCAATGTTTTCCTCACTGTGCTCATAGGGCACGTCAACCACAAACTGCTTAACTCCGTAATAAGCCGCGGCTCGTCTGAAAGAAAGATGATTAGCGTCGCAGGCAAGAGTAGTATTTATAATAAATTTGGGCTTCGGAAGAACTCCTGTTTCCACCATTCCCGTAAACGATCTGTGATAGGAGCAAAGTGTCTTGGGCACTCCAGTGCTTTCAGATGCATCAATAAATACGCGGTCGCTGGCAGCCGCCGCCATATAACAAGCCAGCGCTTCCGGAAACATCTCGTACATTCCCATCGAATGGAGTATCTCGCAGGGAAGATACAGACTTACTATCGCAGAACGTTCAGGATTTCTCAGCGGTTTTATTGCCGAATCTGCCGCCGCCCACTGCATATACTGCCTTGAACCTAAGAGAAGTTTTGTAGGAAAATACTTGCACTGAAGTCCTGCAACAGTAAAAACTCCCGCAAGTATCTTTCTGCTTGTCTCAGGTTTTTTCAGGGTTAGTTTATATATTGAATTTCCAAATAATTCGATTGCCTTATTCATAGTAATTTCTCCGTTCAATTAAAACAATTATATCATGACAGGCAAAAAATACAATCCCAAAGCACCAATGGTTCACTTGCATTGTAGGATATAATTTTCGGCTGTTCTCAATATTGAGAACAGCCGTTTTTGTATTTTTCGGGACTTAAATTAAAAATAAGTCTTTGCAATTGACAGCCATACGGCAGACATCACCGATTTAATTCATTAATTTGCTATTTTACATTTGCCTCTTCGGCATTGTCTTTCGAATTTTCAGAAATATTAACGCTCTGATTTTCGCCGTTTATCTCGCGCATTTTAAGAACAGCCGCGTGAATCTCTTCCTTGCGTTTTCCTGTAAGTTTATAGAAGAAAAACGGAAGACCGGCAAGGAGCATCATAAGGCCGTGGAAAATCGTATAGAAAAACAGAAGCATTATCTTTGTTTTAAGCGTTTGGTCGGGATATACGTTTTCCTGGGGCTGAATATACTGAATTATTGAATTGTTGCCGTAAAGTATAACAGGAGCAACGCCTGTGGCGATAGCACCGCTTATGGTTGAACCGATACCGCAGATAAAGCCGAGACTTGCGTCAAGCCGCTTTCCTGTTTTCAGCTCAATATCCTCGAGAATATCCGCCTGGAACATTGCGGGCAGAAGATTTGAAGCGCCGAACTGAAGTCCGATCAAGAAAAGTGAAGCAACAAAAAGTATCTGAAGCACTGAGGTACCCGTTTTAAAATACGCAGTGCCGATAGCAAAAGCCACAGCATTGGCGGCAACGGAATAAACGCCTGAAGCAATATAAATCTGTTTTGAATTAAATTTTTTAAGGAGTGCTTTTACTATAAGCATACCCACGAAAGTACCTATTCCCGTAGGCAGACCCAGCAGAATATATTTTGACGTAGAGCCAAGAAGCGCCGCCGCAAGGAAAATGCCCATATATGTAGCTATTCCTCTGAAGTTTTTGAGGAATTCGCTGATAAGAACTATCCATGCGTACTTGTTTCTAAGCACATCGCCGTAACCATTAAGAGGATTGACCCGCTGTGTGCTGTAAGTTATTCGCTCTTTAACCGTTTTGCTGGCAAACAGCATAAAGCAGGTGCCCACCAGCGCGCAGGCAATAGCGGAGCCGAGATACTGAATACTTTCGTCTTTGGTAATTGCGCCCGCTACAAGCACAACAACAAGCGGAGCGGAATTTCCCACGGCGTTTACAATACCTCTGAAAGTAAGCGCTGTGTCGCGCTCCTCATTGTTAGGCGAAATAACCACCGCTATATTATTGAGAGTTCCGGCAAAGGTGTTAGAAATATTGTATACCATCTGGATAAGGATAAGGTATACAACAATCAGCGCTCCTGTCTTCGGAATAAATCCCGGGGTCCAAAACAGCAAAACAGTTAGAACGCCTGTAGGAATTGCCCAGCGGGCGACGAGAGGCTTAAACTTGTTTTTTCCGTCTTTCGGCGCCCTGTCTATAATCATCATCAAAAAGAAATTGATTACAAATCCGGCTATTGTACAAAAAGAATTTATAAAGCCTACTGAATTCGAATTTATTTGAAGCACATTTACAAGATATGCCTGGCGGTAGTTTCCCACCATGCCCTGCATATTCGTAAGGAAGAAAGTTCCCATAAAGAAAATAATCATTTCCTTCATCGGAACAAGTTTCTGAGTGCCGCTGATTGCTTTGTTTTGTTTCATTTTTGCTTTCCCCCTAAAGCAAGTTGTTATTTTTTGACAGATTTAAATAATAATCTCAACGCTATTCCAAAATAAGCGTTGCGGTGTAATCGTCGATACCGTAATTACCGGCAGAATTTTTAACAATATCCGCAAGATCTGCCGTTTCCCCGTCAACAGTTTTAACATTGATTTTCTTTAATACAAAATTCAGTCTTTTTACCGCGCCAAGCAGTGCGTCGCCTTTCGGAGTTCCCTCCTTAAAATGCTGGTTGCCCTCAAAAACACCTCTTACAAGCTCGCAAACATAATCCTTGAAAAGCATTTTCTTAATTGAGCCGTCGCATTTTACCGCAAGCAATCTGCACACACCGCCTACCGTAAGTTTATTGAATACATTACCCATGAATTTTATAATCGGATAAATATTTTTCTTATCTTCCGCACCAAATCTGCTGAGTATCAAACCAGGATTTTCTCTTATATCCGAAAGCATATTCAAAATCATGCTGTCAAACAGATCTGAAAGATACGTTTTGCAGTCTTTACCTCCCGTGTTCCATTCAAAATCAGGAGTTGGTATGCTCTCGATTTTAACAGTCGCTTTATCCTCAACAGTAACCAGGCGCATAAAAGACGGACAGGCGATAACCGAACCCGTGCAAACATCGTAAAATTTATTGCCTGAAGGCGTAATCTTTTCGTTTATGCTCTGGTTGTGCATATGGCCGGTAAAGACAAGATGAACGCCTTCGTCCGCCAGCATCGTTGTTATCTCCCCCGCGTTTTGCTGTACTGCCGTGGGGACGAGAGAAAATATCGGCTGACCCGGCAGCAGAGGGTAATGGTTCATAGCAATAACCATTTGATTTTCCGCCCGCGCTTTTTCAGTTTGCTCTTTTATCCAGGCAATCTGCTGGTCGTCATAAGTTATGAAATTTTTGCAGTCCCCGTCATTGTTTAGCGCAAGCAGGCGAATACCGTCTGTAAGCTGGGCAACATATGACAAATGCTTTCTGTCTACAGCCAAAGCCTCTGAAAAACCATATTCATAATAGAGGTCAAACAAATCCTCCCGCTTCGTTCCCTCCGGTTCAATCCTGCCTGTATCGTTAAAAGCAAAAGGATGATCATTATAATCATGGGCGGCGGTAATAACGTACACTCTCTTGCCGCTTTTCTTTAGTTTTTCAAGCAGTTTTATAAATCCCAGATGACTTTCCTTTTCACCATTGAAAGAAAGATCCCCGGCAATGAGAATAGTATCTGCCAAATCGGTCTTTGAGAGAAAATCAAACACGGAATTATTTATCGCTTCAGTCTCTGCAAAGCACTTTTGCTCGTAGCGCATAAATTTATCGTATTCTTTTCCGTATGCGCCGAGACTGTTTTTAAAAAAATGCGTGTCTGTAATTACGATAAATTTCATTTTTTCCATACTTTAAGTTCCCCGTCCTTAATCTTTTTCTTCAGCACGGGCATCCACAGCCCTGCCTGAACACTGCGGTGATCCATGCCGCATTCCTTCGCCGTGTCTGTTTCATACCAGTCGGTAAAACAATTTCTGTCTTTTGTATCGCTGAGGAAATCCCCTATCTTTTCGGCGAACACCCTTGTATTTTCCAGGGTCAGATCAAGGCAAGAAGCCCAGATCATCCAGTCAGTTTTCGTAAACGCCCTGCGGCTGTCAAGGGGAACGCCGTATCGGTTGCACACCGCCTTGTATTTTCTGCTCTCTTTTTCATAAACGCTTTCATCAAAAAGCCCAAAGCCGAAAATAATATCCCAAACCATATTGTACTTCATGCTCCAGCTTTCCTTTTTCCCGATTGAAAAGCTGAGACAGCAGCCGTCATCCGCCAGCGTGCATAATTTTTTCGCATAATCAACGGCTGTTTTCTGATAATCAACAGAAACGGTTTTATTCAGCGCTCGGCATATCTCCCCGAAACTTGCAATGCCCATAACAGATTTCACCGCAAGATTTACGTTCTTTTTGCTGTGTCCTGCAAAATCGTCCGTACAAAGCTGATTGTCAAGCACTACGCCTGCTTTCACAAGATAATCCGCCCACTTTTGAAGCAAGTCAAAGTTTTGCTTAAGCTGGGAAATATCGCCTGTAACAAAATAATAAGCGTATGACATTATCAGCATATTGCCGCACTCTTCAACAGGCATCTGGCAGTTGAAATCAAAAATAGAAAAGTCGTTGCTTTTATATACATTACGCGGATTGATAAGTGCGCCGTTTCTGGCAATTTTTTTGAGGGCATAAACCTGGCCGTTGGCAACAGGAAAAGTTCCGATATCGTGGGGAGCGTAATCTGCCTGCCACACGGGCATTCGGGCAAATTCAAATATCCCCGTCAGCATAGCCCTTACAAGATCAGGACGGTAGATAAGATACATCGGAACGGCAGGATAAGAAACGTCAACCGTGTTTATACAGCCGTTTGAATGGCATTCTTTTGAAAGATACAGCAGTTCGCCCTTGCTGTTTCTTACCAATTTATGCGCCGCCAAAACCTGGCGAGCCGCCGCAGTTAGTATTTTTTCATACCCTTCGCCGAACGGCAGGGCGTCGTTTGTTATCATTTCGTTCTGGCGGCAGATACTGTCAAGCAAAGCTTCTCTCGCCGCATTGCAGGACAATATCGCCTTGGGCATACTTTCAAATTTTTCCGTCCAGAGTGCCTTTAATCTTTCGCCGAAATATTCAATTGAATATGTGTCGTCATAGGCGATTATGTTTCCGCCGTAGGCTCTGTCCGAAACACTGCGAAAATCAAGAACGCTTATAAGAGCGTTTTCTCTTTTATCGCCAAAGGACAGATTACCTCCGGCAAGGTAAACGAAACCCCAGTCGGCTGATACACCGTCGCCTGTTTTGCTTAGCGGCTCCTGGCGCTGACGACCCATTCTTATCCACCGGCACTCGGCACTGCCGCCGTTTTCAAAGACAACGTTTTTTCGCCTGCCGTCATAGCAGAATTCTTCATGCACACACAGAGAAACAGAAACTCGGTGGCTTAACGAATCAAGAATTTCCACAGAATAGTCAATAAAAGAGCACGGCAAAGAAAGCATATAGAGATCGTCAAGCAAAAGCGGTGTCCAAAAAGTCACGCAGAGTCTTACCTTGTCGTTTTCAAATATATATTCGGTGGTATAGGGTTTGACAATAACTTCTTTTTGATCAATTATCGCGGTTCTGCCTGTTCCCATAAATCTGAACTTTTCAGAATCTACGGTAATATATCCGCTGATCCTTTTTTTGATACCGCACCACAAAACGGTATCCGAATCGTAAAGGCGGTCCGTGGGGGACCAAATACTGAAAAACGGGTCGGCTGTTATCAGGGGATATGCAGGCAGTCGCATTAGAAATTCCTCCTTATAAAAGATTTTCTTCAATAGCTTTTTTAATTATCTTCGGCATTGCAGAACCGTTTACCGCCTTTAAAAAGTCATCTGCGCTTTCCAGTTTGCGCATACGGCGGTAAATAGTTGATTTCTTGATATTTGCAGTCTCCCAGCGAGACATAACGTCGATAACAGCTCCTTTCGGCGTTGCATTTTCGCTGAGAACTGCGCCTTTTACCGTAACTTCATTCAGGCTGTCATTGCTTTTCGGAGTAAAACGTATCTTAAGGCATTCTCCCGATTTATCAAGCCTCTCAAGATCAATTTTTTCTCCGTCAGAGGTTACCGTTATTTCATCGGAACCTGCAATATCTTTGAAGCAGAGAATATAATTTCTGCCTTCGGGAATAAGCGTAAGATCGCCGTTTGGTCTCTCTATAACGAATTTCAAAGTTTTTTCGCTGAACTCGGAGGTAAATTTCGTTTTAACATTTCTTGTTTCGTAATCAGTCTTACTGTCGTCCTCAAACATGGTAAACAAGCCGCTTCCTGCGAAAATCATAATTTCCAGATTTTGAGGATTTTCAACGCTGTTGCCAAAATCTGCGGACAGCGGAATTATTGCTCCCGCCTTAGCCAGCACGGGAATTGAAGTAAGATCTCGGAAAAGAGTTATCTCTTTGTCACCTGTATACTTCTTACCCGTAAATATATCGGTCCAGCTTCCGGGCGGAATCCAAGCGTCAACAGAGCCCTGGCGCAGTATCTGATTATTTGGCGAAGTTATCGGACAAACAAGAATATTGTCTCCGAACATATACTGGTTTTTATAACGATACGCTTCCCCGCGGTGAGGATAGGAATAATACAGCGGCTCACAAAGCGCCCTTGCTTTTGAATGAGTATTATAATCCAGCGTATAAAGATAAGGTATCATTCTGTGGCGCAGTCTGAGCCAGTCAGAAGCAATCTCAAAAGCCACTTTTGAATAGCGCCACGGCTCCTTGCCCAACAAGTCGTCTGATGTTGAATGTAGCCTCATTATCGGGCTGAAGACCCCGAACTGAAGCCAGCGCACATACAACTCCTCATTTCTTCCGCCCTGATGATGACCGCCGATATCATGGCTCCACCAGGTATAACCGCAGTTTGCGGCGTTAACCGTAAAGTAGGGCTGGAAATCAAGCACGCGCCATGAAATAGCAGTATCACCCGAAAAGCCCAGAGGATAGCGGTGGCTGCCTATACCGGCGTAACGCGAAAGTATAAGGGGGATACGGCCGTCCTCAGCGTTGTCCAGATAGTGGTAATGATTTAGAGCAACAAGAGGATCAAGACCCTTTACGTCGCTTTTTTTGCCCTGCTGCCAGTCAATCCACCAAAAATCAACGCCGTCTTTTTCATACGGTTTATGAAGTATATCAAAATAGCTGTTCCAGAAATTCGAATCACCTGTTTTGAACTTAATATCTTCTTTTGTTTTAGGGTCAATGCCTAGCGACTTTGCCATTTCCTCATACTGGGTTTCAAAAAAACGTACGCCGTCGGCGGGGTGAAGATTAAGAGTAATATGTAAATTCTTTGACTTAAGGTATTTAAGAAACGCCTTATAGTCGGGAAACAAATCGGTATTCCAGGAATAACCGGTCCAGCCGCCTGTTATCGGATTGTCTGTTCCTATCTGGCGTTTGTAGTCGGTGCCGAATTTTGCGTTGATATCCGTCCAGTGCCAATCCATATCAACAGTGGCAACCGTAAGGGGTATATTTTCTTCTTCAAATCTGTCCATCAATTCTTCATACTCGCTTTGAGTATACTGGCGGTAACGGCTCCACCAAACGCCCAGCGCAAAACGAGGAATCATCGGAACCTCGCCGCTGACCTTAAAGAAATCCTCAAGACATTTTCTGTAATCATTTTCATAGGCGAAAATATAATAATCGGATGTGCCGGCGGCTCTGGGAACAAACATTCCGTCTTCACCGATAAGCATACTTTTGCTGTCGTCAACAATGCTTACGCCGTTTTTGCTCATAATTCCGTCCTTTAGTTTTACAGGGCCGAAAGTCTGGTCAAGAGTTCGGCGGGTGCCTTTAAGATTGCCGCGTTTGAAATTAGTAACCTTTTTGCCGCTTTCCAAAAAAACAACAGATATGGGCTTAAGGGTCGAAGCTGAGAGAGTAAAGCTGACGCTTTCTGTCTTAATTTCAATCTTATTTGAATTTTTCTCCGCTTTAAAGGAACATTCAGGCATACTTCTGAACATAAAAGCCATACTGGGAAGATCTGTAAAAACATTACTGCTGTCACGCTCAACGCGTATCATGCGCGGCGTCAAGACTGTAATTCTAAACCCCTCTCCCCTGTAAATCTGATAATCCTCTGCTTTGCCGCGTGCGGCGGCAATCAAACTCTTTTTCAGCATAACGAGACCTCCGTTGAAATCATATTGACTGAGCGTTACTTGATTTTATACAAGCGGGGCTAAAATCCGTCTTATTTTTTAACCCCTTTAAGACAACTGTTACCCTCTGGGGCAAATCGCTGTTTTAAGCGTGCAAGTACCTAATGCTATCATAACTTTTTTTCGCCGCTTAATCAAGTAGTTCACTTTAATTTATCACGATAATGCGATAATAAATTAAAATCATTTTCATCTCATAAACTTAAAAGCGGACATCAAATGATGTCCGCTTAACATTATAAACCGTATTGATTTATTATTTTTTATACTCTGTTTTACAAAGCTCACTAATAGTATACGTCTTAAAAATCATGGTATCTACCGTCTGGGGTGTATTCGCCTGCTCATAAAGCAAACCGATACTTCCGTTTTCCAACTGGGTAAGGCAGGAATAAGCAAAGTAAGTATCCTTGTCGGTAATTTCGGTTCTGTATTTCCATTCTATATTATAAGGCTTCTGAGGGTCTTTGCTCTCGCTGATAAGGCCGACATAAACAAAACCGTTTTTTCTTTCGTCCATAGCGGGAGCAGAAAGAACAACCGCGTCCTTACCGTCAATCTTGCCTTCGTAGTTTATTACAGACAGCTGACAGCCCGAGCCCCCTGTCAGCGGCAGTTCATCAACAGCGGCAGGACTGCTCCATGTCACACCTCCGTCAAGGCTGATAGATGAAGCAACCTTGCCGACAGTGGTGCGTGAGAACGACTGAAGGCTTCCGTCTTTGAACTGCACCAGCTGGGTCTCGCTGAAATTGTCTATAGTTTCGTTTGGAGTAACGCCTTCTCCGGCCTGCCATGTTTTTCCGCCGTCGTCGCTGTAAATTGTGGTAAAGCGTTGTTTGAACGTTTCAGTATCATAAAAATAAGCGGCAAAAATCAGTCTGCCTGCATATTCTCCGTTATCAATCTGAATTCCTCTGCCGGGGCAAACGCCCATAAAGCATTCGTCTTCGGGTTTGACGAACTGATTTAAATCCACCGGGTCAGACCATGTCTTGCTGCTGTCGTCCGAATAAACAAGGTAAAGATAAGAAGTCGGCAGGGGCTTAAACAGCGAGTTCTTATACATTATATTCATCGGAACTTCTGTTTTGGTATTAATACCGAAGGAGAAATTATACCAGTATTTTAATTCCTTCTGCTTTACGGTTAGCGGCTGAGAATTTTCCAAAACTTCGTATTTGCTGTTAAGGGAATACTCTGTCTCTTTTCCGTCTTTACTGCAGATAACTCCGTTTTCGCCAACATAGTAGTTATAATCCTTGTCGCCGTCCTTTTTAAGGAGCAGTCGCTTTTGGCCGTCTATTTCGTCGTACCCGCTGCCCTGCTGAGAGTTAGAAACACCCGTTGCATAAGGGAAAGCGTCAACCAGCATAAAGATGCGGCCTGTATTTTTATCCTGAAGTAAAGAGGTATCAATAAGAGAAGCGCTGTTTTTCGTTCCCAGTGAACCGTTTTCTTTCAATATTTTACTGCTGTTTTCCCAATCATCAAACGACAGCGCAAGCGTAGGTTCGCTCCAGCTCTCGCCGCCGTCATTGCTCAGGCTGACAGCCGTATCAATATTATTTGCAGAATCTTTAGTCCCGCCGAAGCGCGCGTCTGCTGACGCAACGAGAGTTCCGTCAGCGGGAATTCTGTAATAATTACTTCCTATCTCTGACGCGGAAGAAAAAGGCTTGATACCGTCAACGGCACCATTTGACGGAGAAGCGGTCTCAGGAGTAATAACGAAGCCGAGCAAACAGCCGATTACAACCACTGCTGCAAGAATGATTATAACTGATTTGATGATTTTCTTTTTCATAATATTAACCCTATAAGACGCTTTAATAAGCTTCAATGTTTTTTATCTTGAACTCTCTGCCCGCCACAATATCGTAACTGCCTGAACCGCAGTAAGGGCACTGCCTGCCGCAGGCATTTAGGCGATAAAGTTTACAGCAATCTCTGCACATTCCGATTACAGGCAATGTTTCCGTCAACATTTCCATATCTGGATAATCGGTCTCGCTGCGTATCATCTCCCAGCAGGCAACAAGATAGTCCGGCAGAACGCCTGACATCTCGCCCACCTGAAGCGTTATCTTTGTAACCGTTTCAAGTTCCTGCTCACGGCTTACCTCGTCAACCGTTTTAAGAATCTCATAAACTATACCAAGCTCATGCATTTATTTTTTCCATTCTTTCACTTCTCTGCGAAGCCAATCGCAAACGCTGTCGATACCCTCGCCTGTTTTGGCAGAAATGAAAAATATCTCTGCATTTGGATTTCTCTCAAGAATTCTCTCTTTAACTGCCTCATCGTCAAAATCGAACACGCTTTTTGTATCTATCTTATTTATAAGCACTACATCGGATACGGTAAACATGAGCGGATACTTAAGGGGCTTGTCGTCTCCCTCAGGAACAGAAAGTATCATCATGTTTTTTGAAGCGCCTGTATCAAATTCCGCAGGGCATACAAGATTTCCGACATTTTCAAGAAAGACGAGATCCAGCCCGTCTGTTTCCAGGTTGTCAACACCCTGGCGGGTCATTCCGGCATCAAGATGGCACATACCGCCTGTATGAAGCTGAATTGCCTTAACTCCCGTATCGCTGATCGCTTTAGCATCAACGTCTGAGTCAATATCGGCCTCCATTACTCCGATATTCATTTCGTCTTTAAGGCGGCTGATAATACTTTTAAGAGTAGTTGTTTTGCCTGCACCAGGAGAAGACATAAGATTAAGCAGAAACATCTTTTTTTCTTTCAGTTCGTCTCTGAGTTTCTGAGCCTCACGGTCATTGTGTTCATAAACACTTTTCTTTATTTCTATTACTTTGAATTCTGACATATTAGCACCTCTTTTTTAATAACAATATAAGTTTAGCGAAGCAAAACAAGAATGTCAACAATATTTTACCTGTAAACCATATTGTAAAAAAGCGACAGACAAAAGCCCGCCGCAAATTTTTATTTTGAATTTCTGTTGCCTAACTTTTTGTTAAATTTCAAAACGTAATGGAAAAACACTGTTCCTGCAACCATTCCAGCCGCCATTCCGAAAGTTACCAAAACAGTGTTGATACCGTTTTGGGTAAACATCTCTCTGTCAGAATTGACTATTCCGCTCATTGTGTAATAAAGAGCGTTACCGGGAAGCAGCGGAATGATACCCGGAATAAGATATGTATTGGAGGGCGCTTTGAGAACTCTCGCCATAACCACTGACCAGAAATAAACCACAAAGGACGCCACGAAATTTGAGAAGAACAGATCCTCGCAGCAGTGGAAAATAAGAAGATAAACTGCCCAGCCGATTGCTCCGCCCACTGTTGAAGCAACAACGTTCTTCTCGCTTACTCTGAAATAAATTGAAAATCCGAGAGTACCGACGGCGGCCATAATTACCTGTAAAACTTCCTGCCTCATATAGCATTACCCCCTACAAGAATGTATGAGAGGGCAAAGCCCACTGCAATAGCGACTGCGACAAGCACCGCTTCAATCAGACGGTAAAGACCTGTTACAATATCGCGGTTAAACATCTCCTTAACAGCGTTGACCAAAAGCAGACCGGGTATGAAAAGCATGATGTCGCCGATCATGACTTTATCAACATGCTGACCGAACCCGAGGTAAACGCAAAGCAGTGCAAGAAGACCAGAAACTGTGCTGGCAACGAAAGTATAAATTACGTTGTTCATATTTCTGGGCTTAAGATGATAGTCCATAAGATAGATAGCAATTCCTATTACGGCTGAAGCGGCGCCGTCAATAAAACTGCCTCCAAAGAAAACGGAAAAACCACCCGCCGCAAGCATATAACCGAGACACTTTATAAGCGGTTTCGGTTTCGGGCGCCGGTAATTTTTTATAGCGTCGGTCATCGTCTTAACGTCTGGAGTAGACTTGCAGAGCTCTCTTGAAAAAGCATTAAGCTCCTCCAGTCTTCCCAGGTCTGTACCGTAAGACGCTACCCTCACCGACTGGGTATAATGATTTCCCTCGCCGTCCTTAATGGTGGCAACTATAAGACTTGTTACAGCGTAAATCTCAGGATATTTAAATCCGTACGCTTCGCATATTCGGCGAATTGTATCCTCAACACGGCGCACTTCAGCACCCGTCTCAACAAGACGTCTTCCTATTTCAAGGACGTTCTCCAGGAACAACTCGCATTCTTTTTTTGTCATCGTCTCAGCCATAAATAATACCTCTGACTTCTATTATCAATATATTTAAAGGTTTGTCAATACAAAATGGGATTTTATATAAATATAGCTGATTTTTGGCGCAACCACGCGGTTTGCAACCGCCGGTTGCAGAAGTTTTTTTAATTGCAAAGCAGAATATGTTGCCGCAACCGGGCAGAAAAGTGTACCATTGAGACAGCAAAGGGGAAACGCCCCGAGGCAAAATTCAAACAATACGAACAATACCTAAAAGGAGTAAAATATTATGAAAATCACAAACACAGAAATCTTCGACATCCAGAGAAAAATCGTTGCCAACATGACTGCTGAAAGCTGGGAAGAGATCCCTCACGTATCATATGTTTATGAAGCTGACGTTACTGAGTTCATGAAAGAATACAAAAAAATGCGCAGTACTTCAAGCACAAAAATCACTCTTAACACTGTTATGATGAAAGCTATCACAGAGGGTCTTAAAGCCGCTCCCATTCTCAACAGCCACCTTCAGTTTAACCGCAAACTTGTAAGAGGCGAGCTTAAAACATTTGAAGAAATCAATATTTCAATGCCAATGGTTTTGCCCGACGGAAGAATGATGACAATCAATCTTCACGACTTCCACAATAAATCTCTTATCGATATGACAGAGTACATTGCAGACGTTTCAAGAAGAATTGAAAACACAGACCTCAACGAAGTTATGTTTGACGTTTCAATGGACAACACACTCACCGGTCTTAAACACGGAAAAATCATGCAGGCTATCTATCGTCTTATTGGTTCAAAGACCGGCAAAAACAAGGTCAAAACTTTAAGCGGAGAAGCAAAGAAAAAGTATTACAGCATCCCCGAAAAAGACAGACTGACTAAGTCTGATATTGAACAGGGCACCGTTACAATTACCAACTTCGGCTCGCTTTACAGAGAGCAGAAAGGAGCAGGCGCACTGATTGAAATCGTTCCGCCTCAGGTATCTGCTTTTGCAATCGGCTCTGTTCAGGATAAGGCAGTAGTTGTTACAGACGCCATGGGCAACAAGACTGTTGAGCCACGTCAGATCATGCCTATCACAATCGTATTCGACCACCGTGCAATTGACTTCGGCGACATTATCCCCTTCCTGAAAAAGATGGACAGCATTTTTGAAAATCCATCTGTTATCCGCGACTGGAAAGGCGAAGAGAAAGTTAAATCCATCAGCCTTAACGAAGAAGAAGTCGCATAAAAAAACAGCCTGTACCTTGCCCGAAATCAACCGCCGACAGGGCGCGCAACAAACCCCTCCTCCGGGCATAAAAGATCTGCAGCGCGCTTAAGGCAAATAATAAGGCAAGTGCAAAGACCGCCCTTTTCTCCCCTGGGCGGTCTATTTTTTTATTGCCTGTTTTCCCTTTAACTAAAGCATATATTCTATTGATTTTGTTTGACAATTTAATAAGGGTCTGTTACAATCAGGGCAGATGATATATGACGATATATCACGGCAAGGGGGATAAGATTATGAAAAAAGCAGTAAAGAGAATATGTGCGGCTTTTCTCACACTGTCTTTTGCGGCTCTGAGTTCATGCAGTGAAACCGTTTCCAGCGAGATAATAGTTCCGAATGACACGCTGAAAACACAGCCGGACAATTCAATTCAAATCATGAACGGCAGTGAAACTGCTGCGCTTCGTTCAAATATTGACCGAGGATTTCGTCTTGAAACGTACTACACCCTCGGCTCGGGAGCGTCATGGCCGGGAGGAAACGACAACGGCATTGAATTTTTAGATCAGCTTCTTGATTATTACAAAGAAGAAAGCCCAAAAGAAATACAGGTATATATTTACCTTACAGAATATTACGACAAAGATCTTGACGAAAAAGCGCTGGAACAGCTAAAAACATATTTTCAGTACATACGCTCAAAGGGTATGGCAATGGTTCTGCGCTTTGCCTATGAACCGAGTCAATCATCTGGGTTTGCGCCAAAGCAAAAGCAGATGCTCAGCCATATCAGCACACTGGGCAATTGGATTAAAGAAAACGAACAGCTCTGGTATGACACAGTAACAGTGCTTCAAATCGGGCTTATAGGAGCATGGGGCGAATTTGCTGAATCGGACGTACACTATAACCGAAAAAAGGTAGTAAACGCTCTTTGCGCCGTTATTCCGGAAAATACATATATTCAGGGCAGAGTTACAGACGCAACGAAACTGCCTGATGAAGAATACCAGAACCGCATAGGATATCACGACGACTTCCTTGTGGGAAAGCCTCATATATGGAACTGCGCCGGAGGCAATAACGACTCAAAGGAATACAAGCAGTTTGCATCGGCAAACAAATATACTCTTAATGACGGCGAAATGCCGTGGGCAGGCGCAACTGACGAGCCTGATGAATATATTGACGGAAAAGAATTTGTAAAACAACTTTACGAACACCATCTTACAACTCTTTCCATTGAGCATAACTATAAAGAATTTATAAAGGAACACAATCAGCCTGAAGAATATTACAACATCATGAGATGGAAAAGCGAGACTTTAACACTGGATGATGTAAAAAGCATGGGCGTTCCGTATTATGAAGAATACTTTACCGACGCCGACGGAAACCCGATGACCCACAGTATTTTTGATTATATTCAGGACTTTCTGGGTTATCACCTTGTGCTTTCGGATTTAGAGGAAGTAAGCGGCAAGCAATCAAAAATCAGTTTCATGATTACCAATTACGGGTTCGGTGCGCCGCTTAATATAAATTCCGCAGAACTTGTTGTTACCGACAAAAACGGCAATGAAAAGATATATCCGATAAAAGGTTTTGACCCCACAAAACTTACCACTTACTCACAGCAGACGCTGACTGCTGAAATTGACGGTCCGCTTGACGGATGCACTTACGGTCTTCGTCTCGGAAGAAGCGGCGGATACTTTATCCAAACAGCAAACAGTCTCGGTTATGAAAACGGCGTTAATATAATTAAATAAGCAACAAAAAAGGCAGAGTAAAAACTCTGCCTTTTTATTTTGATTAGTTGAAGGTAAACTCACCATCTTTGAAGTCAACGGTGCAGGTATCTTTGATTTTATTCTCAAGGATAAGCTCAGAAAGCGGGTCTTCAATCTTCGTCTGGATTGCACGGCGAAGAGGTCTTGCGCCGTAAACCTTATCAAAGCCTGCGTCTGCAATAGCCGAAACAGCGTCGTCTGTAAACTCAGCCTTAATGTTCATCTCTGCAAGACGCTTGTTAAGGCTCTTGAGCATACGGCGGGCAATCTCAACAATATCGTCCTTTTCAAGCTGGTTGAATACAACGATCTCATCAACACGGTTAAGGAATTCGGGTTTGAAGGTCTTTTTAAGATCTTCCATTACCAGATCTTCAATAGTCTTGTTGACATCCTTGTTGTCGCCAAAGCCCAAAGCCTGCTTATTATCTGTAATCTTAGACGCACCTACGTTGGAGGTCATGATGATTACCGCGTGTTTAAAGCTTACCTTTCTGCCCTGAGAGTCAGTAAGAACACCGTCCTCAAGAATCTGGAGAAGCATATTGAATACGTCCGGATGAGCCTTTTCAATCTCATCAAACAGTACTACTGAATATGGCTTTCTTCTGATCTTTTCGGTGAGCTGGCCGCCCTCTTCAAAACCTACGTAGCCCGGAGGCGAACCGATAAGCTTTGAAACGGTGTGTTTCTCCATGTACTCACTCATATCAAGTTTGATAATAGCGTTTTCATCGCCGAACATTGCCTCAGAAAGAGTTTTGCAAAGTTCGGTTTTACCTACGCCGGTAGGACCAAGGAAGATAAACGAACCAACAGGTCTGTTGGGATTTTTAAGTCCTGCCCTTCCGCGGCGGATAGCTCTTGCTACGCTGGAAACCGCCTTATCCTGGCCGACGATACGCTCGTGGAGAATTTTTTCAAGGTTAAGCAGACGTTCTGACTCTTCCTTGGTAATCTGCTGGGCGGGAATTCCTGTCCAGCCGGAAACAATTGCCGCAATATCCTCGCCGGTGACTTCCTTGACGTCGTGAGAAGAGGAATTCTTCCATTTCTCTTTTTCTTCATCAAGGAGTTTTTGCAGGCTCTTTTCCTTATCACGGAGTTCAGCAGCCTGTTCAAAATCCTGGCTGCGTACTGCTGAGTTCTTCTCCTCTTCAATACGCTTGATCTCGTTTTCCATTTCCTTAAGGTTCGGAGGAGCTGTAAAGGCGTCAAGCCTTACTTTTGAAGCCGCTTCATCGATAAGGTCAATAGCCTTATCGGGCAGGAAACGGTCTGCGATATAACGAGTGCTCATTTTAACGGCGCTTTCGATAGCCTCGTCGGTAATCTTTACCTTATGGTGCGCTTCATACTTGTCGCGCAGTCCTTTAAGGATTTCCACCGTTTCTTCTTCGGAGGGTTCGCCGACGGTTACAGGCTGGAAACGTCTTTCAAGAGCGGCGTCTTTTTCGATATTCTTTCTGTATTCATCAATGGTGGTTGCACCGATTACCTGAATTTCACCTCTGGCAAGAGCGGGCTTCAGGATATTAGCGGCGTCAACAGCTCCTTCTGCTGCGCCGGCGCCCATAAGGGTATGAACCTCATCAATAAACAGGATAATGTTTCCTGCTTCCTTGACTTCCTCCATCGCCTTCTGAATTCTCTCCTCAAAGTCGCCTCTGTACTTTGTTCCGGCAACCATTGAGGTAAGATCAAGAGCAACTATCTGCTTTCCTGAAAGCAGTTCGGGAACCTCGTCTTTAACTATTTTAAGCGCCAGACCTTCGGCAATCGCCGTTTTACCTACACCGGGCTCACCGATAAGACACGGGTTATTCTTAGTACGTCTTGAAAGTATCTGGATAACACGCTCAATCTCTTTTTCTCTGCCGATAACAGGGTCAATTTTTCCCTGTCTTGCCAGCTCAGTAAGGTCTTTGCCAAACTCGTCAAGGGTTGGAGTTTTACTCTTGCCCTTCTTTCCGCGCTGAGCGGAACCTGACGCGCCGACTTCGTTTCTTCCTACCGAAGAGAACACGTCTTCAATTACGCTTTCAGGACTTACACCCAGAGACATCAGGAATTTTACAGCGTAGGAATCGCTTTCCTTAAGCACTGCCATAAGCAAATGCTCCGTGCCTACAAAAGAATTCATCATACCTCTTGCAAGCTGGAATGCTACTTCAATTATTCTCTTGCAGCGAGGGGTAAAATCATCAGGAGTAAGGCGGGTGGGATTACCTCTGCCGATATTTTCTTCAATAAGGCGCTGGATATCTTCCGCCGAAACGCCTTTGTTATTAAGCACCTCTGCTCCGAGGCCGGTGCCTTCCTGCAATATTCCAAGCAGGATATGTTCACTGCCGATATAATTGTGGCCGAAATTTTCAGCCGCTTTAATGGCAAGGTTGATTACATCGTTTGCTTTCTGAGTAAAATAACTAAATCTGTACATGATAATTCCTCCTTTGATAAGAGGAACGCCTCTTATCCGTATTACTTGAGTTTCTCACGAACAAGGCCTGCGCGGATTTTTGCCGCCGTATCCGCCGTTATATCGGCGTCAGACGCGGCAATTACCGTTGCGGTCTGTACTGTCTGAATAAGTTCGCCTATATCCTTATAGCTCTTTTCGCAGTAGCCCATGGATATTCCGACTCTGACAAGGGAAAGAAGTTCAAAAAATTCAGCGGTAGAAAGCTTACGCGCCATTAACAGTGTGCCCATAGCACGGTAAACTTTATCCTCAAATTCTTCTCTGTTTGCCAGCATTTCGCGCAGATTGCGCTCCTGCTTTACAATCTGGTCACAGATTGCGTTCATATTATCGATAGCCGACTGTTCCGTTATGCCCAGCGTTACCTGGTTGGACAGGCGGTAAAAAGCACCGTTTGAACCAAACAACGGACGGAGGGAAAGCCCAAGCTTGCCAACTGTAACGGAAAGCTGACCGATCATATCGCGCTGTTTGATAGCGGGCAGATGCAAATCAAAACTTGCTTTCATGCCTGTTCCCAAATTAGTGGGTACCGATGTCAAAAATCCAAGTTTTTCGTCAAAAGCGATCTTCAAATTCTTGATGAACACGTCGTCAAGTTCATTTGCTCTCGCATAAGCCGCGGCTAAATTCTGGCCCGCTTCCATAGCGGAAAGTCTTATATGGTCTTCCTCGCAAAGCATAATGCTTACGCTCTCGTCCTTAGACAAAAGGAAAGACGCATTTTCTCTGTCCTTTGCAAACTCAGGACTGATGAGCAGTTTTTCAGCATAAGAAACAGCCTGAGCTTCGCTCATTGAACTGAGGTCAATCAAATCGAAATCGCCCGCGAAGGGAGAATTTTTGATCGCCGCAAAAATCTTTTTTACGGTGTTTTTGCGGATATCCCGGCTCATTCTGCCGGGGAACGGTGTGTCCTCCAGGTTACGCGCAAGGCGTATTCTTGAAGACATCACCACGTCTGAATTATTTCCTTCACCGCTGTACCATTTGTTCATTTTCTTATCCCTCCGGCTTTATTCCTTTAATTTTATCACGAAGAACCGCTGCGTCTTCAAATCTCTGCTCACGAACCGCTTTGTCAAGCTGTTCCTGCAAAGTCTCCTTTTCTGACTTAACGGAAGAAGTTTCTTTCTTCTCCTCTTCATGGTTTACAGCTTCTTTTTCCTCGGTATAATAAATGTTTTTGCCGATATGTCTTGTTTTGCCGTGGATCTTGCGGATGCTGGGCTCAAGTTTGTCGTCAAACTTTGAGTAGCAGTGGGAACAACCGACATGGCCGGTATTAACAATATCGTTGAACGAAGAACCGCAGTAATCGCAGCGGTCAACGCCGGCAAGCGCATTCATAGCCGCCAGGCCTGCGCCAAGGAAGTTGCCGAAGAAGTTATCGCCGAACATTGTTTCCATGCTCATTGAATTATTGATCTCATCCATTACACCCATTTCTGCGGCGCACTCGCTGCAAAGGTGCATCTCGGTCTTTTCACCGTTGATATTTTGTTTGATATGTGTAGTAGCTTCATGTTTTTTACAGTTTTGACACAGCATATAAATTCCTCCTAATCAATGCATGCTAACAGCATTTGTTTTAATTGTTTTGCTCGAATTTGATTTTTTACATCGTCTTCAAGTCCTTTAACATTCCAGCCGCTGAGCGCGGTCTGGATAATCTTGGCACTTTTTTCATCCAGCAATCCCTGATAACGGAGATTGTAAATGTGCGCCTTTGCCGTCTTTTCATCAATTGAAGTGCCGATGGAATTGATTAACGAAATCAGCGCATCTTCTTTACTGCCGGCTCGGGATATAAGAATGTATCCTCCGCCTCCACGGTGGGATTCTATTCGATAGCCCTGTTCCGGTGTAAATCTTGACGTGATAACATAGTTTATCTGACTGGGAACGCAGCCGATGCGCGCCGCCAAATCATTTCTCTGAATCTGAACAGTTGAATTATCATCGTCAAACATATCCAGGATCATGTCGGCAATAACGTCACTCATTTTCATTTTCCAATCACTTCCTTCAGTAAAGAGGAAACTGCGTTTTGCAATTTTCCTTTTGGATTAAGGTCTTGATCATCATCTGACTTTGACTTTCTTTGACCTTCTGTTTGTATATTAGCACAAAGGTCAGAGAAAGTCAAGAACTTTTTTTGACTTTTTTTGACCTTTATAAAAAATTCTTAATTTTGCCTGAAAAACAGACAAAAATTAAGAAGCACCCGGTTTCCCGAGTGCCTCTTTCGGTATCAGTTTATCAGCAACCGCATCCGCAGTTATCGCCGCAGCCATAGTTACCGAAGCCGCCGCAGAGCAGAAGGATGATGATAAGAATTACAATCCAGGAAGTTCCGCCGCAACCACAACCGTTGTTACAACCGCAACCCATAAGCCGTACCTCCTTTCCCGTTTCTAAACCATACTATGAAACGGCAAAGAAGGTGTTACAAATTCCAAGAAAAAATATTTTCTATATTATCGCGCCGTTTACTCCCAGCACCTGACCGGTTACATAATCAGCCTGCGAAAAGAAGAATATCGCCTGAGCCACTTCCTCAGGTGTGCCAAGCCTACCCATTGGTACTTCATCAGCCAATTCTTCAGAAAAAAACTGGGCGTTCATTCTTGTATCTATAATTCCGGGGGAAACACAGTTAACCGTTATCCCCTCCGGAGCAAGTTCACGGGCAAGCGCCTTTGTAAGTCCAATTACTCCCGCTTTGCTGACAGAATAAGCCACTTCGCAGGATGCGCCAACTTCGCCCCACATTGAGGAAACGTTTATAATTCTTCCGCTGTGTCTGCTGAGCATAATCTTTACAGCCTCACGGCAGCAGAGGAAAGCGCTTTTGCAGTTTGTATTCATTACACGGTCATATTCTTCAGCGGTAGTATCCTGAATTTGCTTAACAAGACTTATTCCCGCGTTATTAACAAGCACATCTATATCCCCGACTTTTTGAAACAGCTCTTCAATCTGCTTTTCGTCGCAGACATCACAGTGAATCGCCATTATCTTTTCAGACGCTTCGGACTCGGTATTATTATATGTTATATATAACTGCCAGCCATTTTTGCAAAACAGTTCAGCGGTTGCTTTGCCAATGCCAGTTGCGCCGCCGGTAATGAGAACTTTTTTCATAAAATCACCAACGACAGTTTAGCACAAACGGTTGTCTTTTTCAACAAAATCAATTATAATGATAAGAAGCAACAAATAACAGCAAGGTGATATTATTATGGAAAGAGACTTTTATACAATTTCACTTTATGTGGACGAAAACGAAAACCTCATTGGTATTCCCTGCGGTGAAAGCGACAAATACGGCATTGCAGACATTGACAAGGTTCATCTGCTCAAAGCCCCCTACTCCGCCCAGAAACTCGAAGATTTTATCGAAGAAGTTATTGAATCCTGCTATACTAAGAAACACAACGACGACAGCGACGTTTCAACAATAGAAAAATACACAAAGAAAAAAGGTTTTGTCAACGCAACCGCTGACTATACCCTGATTTCAATAGTAAAGACTAAAGAAAATTACAGCCTTATGCCAACCTTTAACGATTATGAAAAAGGTCCGCTTGTAATTGACGACGACGAACATATTCTTCCCAATCCTTACGGCGCAGGCGAACTGGCAGACGTTATAAACGGATATATTCAGGTTTATGTCAAAGCAAATATGTTCTACAAAGAAATGCAGGAACTTGAAGAGAAAAAATCAAAAGGCACAAACTAAAAACTTAAAACAGTAAAAAAGGACCTGACTGTCAAACCAGATCAGGTCCTTTAATTATTCTACACAAAAAAGTTCTCTCGTAAAAAAGACAGTTTTATGAAAATTACTACATTACATTTATCTAAAGTATCTGCTTGCAAGGAATACAAGAATAATAATACCAGCTATTGCTTTAAGCCAGTTAATTTGCTTTTGCTGTAGCAATATAACTTGCTTCAACATTTCAATGCTGTCTTTTTCTTCTTTATTGTTATCAATATCTTTCATAATAAAACACCTAACTCTTAATGACAAATATGGATTTATGCTTTGACTTCTAACAATTAAAAAGTATCATAATTATCCCTTCTTGTCAACAATATATTTCGCAATGATAAAATAACAATATATGATAAATCAAAAGAACGTAAATGGTAAATAATAGAAAATCTCTTTTTCCAAAAAAGCTAACCATAGGTTATTCCTTCATTAAATCAACAAAAAGCACGCTGAAAATGAACAAGACCGTGAAAAACGGACAATAGAAAAAAAGCACCTCCTATGGTAGAAT
>URGA01000019.1 GCA_900547275.1 uncultured Oscillospiraceae bacterium
CTGCGCTGTTGAGTTTATCCACACATACAGTTTGATTCACGATGATCTTCCATGTATGGACAATGACGATTACCGCAGAGGTAAACCGAGTTGTCACAAGGAATTTTCTGAGGACATTGCGCTTCTTGCCGGTGACGGTCTTTTGACCCATGCATTTCAGATTATTTCCGACAGCGATATGAGCGATTCTGCAAAAGCTAAGGCTGTAAGTCTTCTTGCAGAAAACGCCGGAGTCGGCGGAATGCTCGGCGGTCAGGTTCTCGATTTGAAATATGAAATCGGAAATCCTACTGTTAAAGAACTTATTACTGTTCATAAAATGAAAACAGGCGCTCTTATAGCGGCGGCGTGTATTATGGGCTGTATTGCGGCAGGCGCTGACAGTGCAAAAATTGCGGCAGCTTCAAGATTCGCTTACTATATCGGAATTGCTTTCCAGATTAAAGATGATATTCTTGATGTTGTTGGCAGTTCAGATAAACTGGGCAAACCCATCGGCTCAGACGCAGATAATAACAAAACAACCTATGTAACTAAAGTAGGTCTTACTAAAGCTCAGTCAGACGTTGAACTGCTTACTCAAAAAGGTCTTAAAGAACTTGAAGTTTTCGAAGATTCAGAATTTATCAGTATGCTGGCTGACAGACTTATTAACAGAGACCACTGATTTCGTATTTTTATACAGTCGTTGCATTTTTATGCATATTGTGCTAAAATGCTTATGAATGAAAAGAGTTGATTATTTTGTCCGTACTAGACAGGGTAAATTCACCGAAGGACTTAAAAAAGCTCAGCAAGTCTGAACTTGAAGAACTTTGCGGCGATATTCGTCACCTTCTTGTAGAGACAGTTTCACATACAGGCGGCCACTTAGCGTCAAATCTCGGCGTTGTCGAACTGACGGTGGCGCTCCATAAAGTATTTAATAGCCCCGTTGACCAAATTGTATTTGACGTGGGTCATCAGTGTTATACCCATAAAATCCTGACCGGGCGCAAAGACCGATTTAATACATTAAGAACTGAAGGTGGAATCAGCGGTTTTACCAGACCTGACGAAAGTGAACACGATATTTTTTCCTCCGGTCACAGTTCAACATCCGTTTCCGAAGCTATCGGTCTCGCCAAGGCTAAGAGCATAAAGGGTGAAAAAGGTAAAGTAATCGCTGTAATCGGCGACGGCGCGCTTACAGGCGGACTTGCATATGAAGCGCTGAATAATTCCGGCACAGAGCATAATAACCTTATCGTTATCCTTAATGATAACAATATGTCTATTAGCCAAAATGTCGGAGCTCTTGCTAAAAATCTTACAACTATCCGTACTTCGGCGGCATATTTTACTTTTAAGTCCAAGGTTGAACATACACTTTCCCATATTCCAAAAATCGGAAAAGAAATTTGCAGAGCGATTACAAATTTCAATTCCCAGATAAGGAAGAGAATATACAAAGCAACTATGTTCGAGGACATGGGCTTCAGATATTACGGTCCTATTGACGGCCATGATCTCGATGCGCTTATTGATGTTTTGAACGTTGCTAAAGCGCACAAACATTCAGTTTTGATTCATATAAATACCGTCAAGGGAATGGGATACAAGCCGGCTGAAAAAAATCCGACCCAGTTCCACGGTATCGGTAAATTTGACATCAACACCGGTGAACCTTTGAGCCGCGGAGAAACGTTTTCTTCTGTTTTCGGCAAAACAATGTGTGATTTTGCCGCTAAGGACGGCAGAATATGCTGTGTTACAGCCGCTATGGCAGAAGGAACAGGTCTTTGTAGTTTTGCCGCTCAATATCCCAATCGTTTCTTTGATGTGGGAATTGCCGAACAGCATGCCGTTACGTTTTGCAGCGGTCTTGCGCGAAACGGCATGATACCTGTTTTTGCTGTTTATTCTACTTTCCTTCAAAGGTCATATGATCAGCTTATCCATGATATGGCAATGCAGAAGCTGAAAATAATACTTGCTATTGACCGTGCGGGATTTGTAGGAGAAGACGGCGAAAGCCACCAAGGCGTTTTCGATACGTCATACCTTAATTCAGTTCCTGGTCTTACCGTTTATGCGCCTTGCTATTACAGTGAAATGCGCTCAATGTTTTATCAGGCAATTTACTGTGACGATGGAGCTGTAGCAATTCGTTATCCCAGAGGCGCTCAGTCGGATGAGCCGCAGGGATATTCATATGACAAGGAAACATTTCATGTTTTCGGAGATAGGAATGCGTCAAAATGTATTGTAACGTACGGTAGGATATTCGATTCGTGTTTTCAGGCGTTACAACAGCTTGAAGATGTCTTTTTGATTAAGCTCAACAGAATAAAACCGATAGATGTTGAGGCTGTAAAAACAGCTTGCGGAGCAAAGAAAGTTTTTTTCTTTGAAGAAAGCGTTGGAAGCGGCGGTATCGGCGAGACATTCGGTTCGTTACTGCTTGAAAATGACGCTCATTGTCAGTTCAGTCACATTTGTATTGAAGATGAATTTATAAAGCAAGCTTCAGTTTCGAGCCAGCTTAAACATTATGGACTTGACGCTGACTCAATAGTTCAAGAGGTGAAAAATGGCTAAAAAAACCAGACTTGACGTTGCTGTATTTGAGGGCGGTTACGCCCCCAGCAGAGAAAAAGCAAAAGCAATAATAATGGCCGGTCAGGTTTATGTCAATAATCAGAAAATAGATAAAGCAGGCTTTGAACTTAAAGAGGGCGATACTCTGGAAGTGAGAGGCCGTGCTATTCCTTATGTCAGCCGCGGCGGATTAAAACTGGAAAAGGCGATGCAGGTTTTTCCCATTACTCTCGAAAACAAAATCTGTATGGATATCGGCGCTTCAACGGGCGGTTTTACCGACTGTATGCTTCAAAACGGAGCGAGAAAAGTTTATTCTGTTGACGTCGGCTACGGTCAGCTTGCATGGAAACTCAGATGCGATGACCGCGTAGTTAATATGGAGCGAACGAATTTTCGCCATATTGATTTAAATTTGGTGGAAGAAAAGATTGATTTTGCTTCTGTAGACGTTTCATTTATATCTTTAAAGCATATTTTTCCAAATCTTAATCTTCTTTTGAAAAACGGCGGCGAGGCGGTCTGCCTTATAAAGCCGCAGTTTGAAGCAGGGAAGGACAAGGTAGGGAAAAAAGGCGTAGTCAGGGAAGCTTCAACCCATCTTGAGGTTGTGCAAAATGTAATTCAGATGGCTGTTGACAACGGTTTTTCCGTAGACGGTCTTGAATTTTCACCTATCAAAGGGCCAGAGGGTAATATTGAATATCTGTTGTTCCTTCATAAGTCAGAGAAACCCAAAATATCAGAAAATGTTGACGCTAAGGAACTTGTCAGTCAGTCTCACGAGGAATTATCATGATCATTTCTGTTTTTCCGTACATAGAAAATCAAAATGTTGAGCGTATAACGCGCAATGTTATTGACGAACTGTCAAAACTTAATTGCCATGTTTACGTTGCAAACGAATATAAAAATAAAATAGGAGACTGCCAGGTTGTTTTTAACGACAGGGAAACGCTGTTTGATATTTGCGATATTGCAATTGCAATCGGCGGTGATGGAACTACGCTCCGAGTAGCAAAGAGAGCCGCGTTTTACGATAAATGCGTTCTTGGTATAAACGGTGGCAGGCTGGGCTTTATGAGCGGCCTTGAAGCTAATGAGCTGTCACTTCTCCGAAATGTTGTAAACGGTAAATACGTAGTCGATGAGCGTATGATGCTCAGGGCAGACGTGATGCGAAAAGGATGTCCAACTGAGACTTTCCACTGCCTTAACGACGCTGTCGTTACCCGCGGAGATTATGCAAGACTGATTGATGTTACTATACATTGCGACGAGCGCCCTGTTTGGGATATGCGAGCCGACGGTGTTATTGTTTCAACTCCTACGGGTTCAACTGCTTATTCAATGGCGGCAGGCGGTCCTGTAATCAGTCCGGATGCAGACTGTTTTCTGGTAACTTCGATTTGTCCCCATTCGCTGATTGACCGCAGTATTGTATTTCCCACTAATAAAGAACTTTACGTTAATGTAAAGAATGACGTTAATAATAATTCAATTTTCACTGCCGACGGCAAATTGCCTGTTCAGATTGACCAGGATACCGTTGTAAAAATTTCTAAATCCGAATACACGGCACGACTGATTAAAGTCAAACCGGAAAACTTTTATGAAATACTGAAAAAGAAGATTATCGAAAGGAGATCCTGATGAAAAAAAGACGGCAGGCAAAAATACTTGAAATAATTTCAAAGTATGAGACCGAAACTCAGGAAGATTTACAGAAATATCTGCGAGAGGCCGGATTTGAAGTAACTCAGGCAACAATTTCGCGTGATATAAAAGAACTTAGGCTTGTAAAAGCCCACACTTCCGGAGGAAAGTATATCTATTCCACCGGAAAATCATCTGCTGATGACAATTTCGGAAGAATTGGCGGAATTTTCAATGAAGCCATCGTAAAGGTACAACACGCAATGAATATTGTTTGCATAAAGTGCTTTTCGGGCATGGCAAATGCCGCCTGCACCGCTGTTGATTCAATGCAGTGGGAGGGTGTAGTGGGCACGATTGCCGGAGACGATACAATTTTTGTTCTTTGCAGAAGTGAGAGAGAAGCTCAGATTTTTGCTGTTAATCTGGAGAAAATGATAAATGCTTAAAACTCTTGAAATAGAAAATATAGCAGTAATTGAAAAGGTTAGCGTTGATTTTTCAGCGGGGCTTAATGTTTTAACCGGTGAAACAGGCGCAGGTAAATCTATTGTTGTTGATTCTATTAACGCAATACTTGGCGAAAGGACAACGAGAGAACTTGTTCGCCACGGTGCGGATTATGCCGCTGTTTCAGCGCTTTTTGAGAATGTAAACAAATCTGTCCTGGAAGCACTCAAAAAAATGGGATTTGAGGCAGACGAGGACGGAAGTATTCTCCTTTACAGAAAAATATCTTCTCAGGGCAAGTCGTCCTGCAGAATTAACGGTATGCCCTGCACTGTGTCTATTTTAAAAAATATCGGCTCATTGCTTGTTAATATCCACGGTCAGCATGATTCACAATCGCTCCTTAATCCCGATCTTCATTATCGTTTTATTGACCTCTTGGCTGATGATGAGAGCGTTTTTTCTGATTATCGTACTGCGTTCAAAGAGTTTATTTCTGTACGCAGGAAGCTGAAATCTCTAAATGAAGATGAAGAAACAAAAGAGCGCAGACTTGAACTTCTGAATTATCAGATAAATGAACTGGAAAGTGCTGATATTCAGCCGGGTGAACGTGACAAACTTACTTCCAGAAGAAATGAAATTGCAGACCTGGAAACTATAAGAAGCGCACTGATGGACGCTGTTTATATTTTAGGCGGTGATGATGAGTTCGGCGGAATTACAGGGTATCTTAACGATATTATGGCTAAACTTCAGCAGAGTGAAAGCCTTAATGAACCTGCCGAAAACGCCGCAGGCATTCTTGATAACGCTGAAGCGCTGAAACAAGATCTTGAAAACAGACTTGAAAGTCTTGACATTGAGCCTCAGGAGTTGGAAAATATTGAAGCAAGACTTGATCTGCTTTATAAGCTTTCCTTAAAGTACGGCTCAACCGAAGAAGAGATGCTTTCAGCCCTTGAAGATATGAAGAAACAGCGCGACGAAATTCTCTTTGCAGATAAAGAACTTGAAAGGCTCAGCGAAGAGTATGATGTTTTGCTTGAAAAAGCTGTAAACGCCGCTGAAAGATTGTCTGAGTATAGAAAAAAGACGGCGGCAAAGTTTGAAAAAGAAGTTTGCCAATCTCTTTCTTTTCTTGATATGCCCTCAATTAAATTTATAGTTGATTTTAAAAAGGGCAAACTTTCGTCAACAGGATTTGACGATATATTGTTTTATATTTCCACAAACCCCGGTGAACCGCCCAAGCCTCTTTCTAAAATAGCTTCCGGCGGAGAACTTTCACGAATTATGCTTGCTATTAAGAATATTATTGCAGGCCATGATACAGTCGGAACGCTGATATTTGACGAGATTGATACCGGAGTAAGCGGTAGAGCCAGCAGAAAAATCGGGCTCAAACTTAAATCAGTATCAAAAGATACACAAGTAATCTGCGTAACTCATTCTGCACAGATTGCGTCTGCGGCAGATACGCACTTTTTAATAATCAAACACGTCAGCGACGGCAGAACGTTTACGGACGTTAAACCGCTTGATTTTGAAGGAAGGAAACATGAACTTGCCCGCATCATGGGCGGACTTGAAATTTCAGAAGCAATGCTTTCATCTGCTGAGGAGTTGCTTCGCAGTTCAGACAGTGAGTAAATATGGGTATTTATGTTGAAGAAAAAGTCAAAAACGGAACTTGCTTCTGTTTTTGAGAAAATATACAGAGAATATCATTTTGACGGAGGATATACCAATGGGAGTATATGAAGAATTACAGGAACGCGGGCTGATTGCTCAGATTACTGACGAAGAACAGGTCAGAGATTTGATTAATAACGGTAAAGCCGTTTTTTATATTGGTTTTGACCCTACTGCAGACAGCCTTCACGTAGGTCATTTTATGGCGCTTTGTCTTATGAAGCGTCTCCAGATGGCTGGAAATAAGCCGATTGCCCTTATTGGCGGCGGAACAGCAATGATCGGCGACCCAAGCGGACGTACCGATATGCGCCAGATGATGACTAAGGAAACTATTGCTCATAACTGCGAATGTTTTAAGAAGCAGATGAGCAGATTTATCGATTTCTCTGACGGTAAAGCGCTTATGGTCAATAACGCTGACTGGCTTCTTGACCTTAACTATGTTGAAGTACTGCGCGAAGTCGGAGCTTGTTTCTCAGTTAACCGTATGCTTGCTGCTGAATGCTATAAACAGCGTATGGAAAAAGGACTTTCTTTCCTTGAGTTCAACTACATGATTATGCAGAGCTATGACTTCTATGCTCTTTACCAGAAATACGGCTGTAATTTGCAGTTTGGCGGCGACGACCAGTGGTCAAATATGATCGGTGGTATTGAACTTATCCGCCGTAAACTCGGCAAAAACGCTTCTGCAATGACTATTACTCTTTTGCTCAATTCAGAGGGCAAAAAGATGGGTAAAACACAAAAAGGCGCTGTATGGCTTGATCCTGAAAAGACTTCTCCTTACGAGTTTTATCAGTACTGGCGCAATGTTGACGACAGCGATGTAATTAAGTGCATGAAACTTTTGACCTTCCTGCCCCTCGATGAAATCAAAGAGTATGAAAAACTTGAAGGTTCAGAGATTAACAAGGCTAAGGAAGTTCTTGCTTTTGAGCTTACAAAGCTTGTTCACGGTGAGGAAGAAGCACGAAAGGCTGATACAGCCGCAAAGGCGCTTTTCGCCGGAGGTGCAGATAATTCAAATATGCCTTCAACTCAGCTTACGGACGAAGATTTTACAGACGGTGCTATTACAGTAATCGACCTTATGCTTAAAGGTTCAATGGTTAAGTCAAAGGGCGAAGGCAGACGTCTGATTGACCAGGGCGGTGTCAGCGTTAATGATGAAAAAGTCAGCGGCGCACTTACGACTATTGAAAAATCTGCGTTTGATAACGAAGTAATCGTGCGCAAGGGTAAAAAAGTATTTCATAAGTTTTATATGTAAAACAAAACCGGCATTTTAAGATGCCGGTTTTTTATGTGTATATTTCTTTTCTTACTCTGTCTTTTGTCGCTGTATTTATTTTTTTTTCATCAAAGCAGATTATTAATATTAAGCGCATGAGAATACTTAAAATGTACGTTTGTATTACTGCGGTTTTGTTAATATTTATTGTTGAATAATGTTCCCTTTGTTGTTATAATATTACAAGTATTTATAATAATTATTTAGAAGTTTCTGAAATGAATTTGGTGATTTTATGGAACAGATTTTATCTGAAATTGAATCTCTTAGAAAGCAGCTTCGATATCACTCCGATCGTTATTATAATGACGACGCACCGGAAATAGAAGACTATGAATACGATATGATGATGCGCAGACTTCAGGAACTTGAAGAAAAGTATCCCCAGTATGCAACAGACGACAGTCCTACAAAAAAAGTCGGCGGCAGAGCTGATAATTCCTTTGAGCCTGTTGCTCATTCGGTAAGAATGGAAAGTCTCCAGGATGCGTTCAGCGAAGAGGAACTTTGGGATTTTGCCAAAAGAGTTGAAGAAGGCGTTTCATCACCGTCTTTTGTTGTTGAACCGAAGATCGACGGACTTTCAGTCAGCCTTGAGTACAGAGACGGTAAATTTGTCAGAGGTTCAACGAGAGGCGACGGAGACGTCGGTGAGGACGTAAGTGGAAACCTCCGTGTTATTCACAATATTCCGCTTGTGCTTAAAAAGCCGATACCGTTTATTGAAGTCCGCGGCGAGGTATACATGCCGAAAAAGAGCTTTGAAAAAGTTGTTGACCGCCAAATGATAAACGGTGAAAAGCCTTTTAAAAACCCCCGAAATGCTGCCGCAGGTTCACTTCGTCAGAAAGACAGCGTTGTTACATCAACAAGAGGGCTGGATATATTTGTCTTTAATATTCAGCAAATTGAAGGCGTATCCCTTACGTCACACAAAGAATCCCTTGATTTCCTTAAAGAACTAGGTTTTAATACAATTCCTTTTTATCAGCGCTTCAGTGATTTTTCAGATGCGGTAAACGCAGTACGCTCAATAGGCGAAAAGCGCGGCGAACTTGAATTTGATATCGACGGCGCAGTTATAAAAGTTGACGATTTTGCCCAGCGTTCCGTTCTCGGTTCTACCGCTAAATTCCCCAAATGGGCTGTGGCGTTTAAATATCCTCCCGAAGAGAAGCAGACGAAAGTCCTTGATATAGAAATTACGGTTGGAAGAACAGGCGTTTTAACACCCACGGCGGTGCTTGACAGCGTTCATCTTGCCGGTACTACCGTAAGCAGGGCAACTCTTCATAATCAGGATTTTATCGATGAAAAAGGTATAGGAATAGGTGATATTGTTACCGTGCGTAAGGCTGGAGACATTATTCCCGAGGTTGTGTGCGTTAACGAACACAATAGTCCTGATGTATATTCTTTCCCTGCTTTTTGTCCGTCCTGCGGCGAGGCGGTAATACGCGAAGACGGAGAAGCCGCAATAAGGTGTGTAAATCCTGAATGTCCGGCTCAGCTGCTTAGAAACCTTATCCATTTTTGCTCAAGAGACGCAATGGATATCGAGGGTCTTGGACCTGCTATTATTGAAACTTTTGTCCAAAACGGAATGCTATCTTCAGCAGGTGATATTTACCGTCTAGATGAACAGAAAATTGCAAATCTTGACGGATTTCAGGAAACAAGTGCAAAAAACATTATTGCTTCCGTTGAAAAGTCCAAGGGCAACGATCTGTCAAAATTAATTTTCGCTCTCGGAATAAGACATATAGGCGCAAAGGGCGGAAAACTTCTTTCTGACCACTTCAGAAGCATTGACGCTATTCAGTCAGCCTCTGTTGACGATATACTTCAGATTGAAGGTTTCGGTCAGATTATGGCAGAGAGCGTTGTTGACTTTTTCAAAACTGACGGCGCTAAAACGCTTATTAACGAACTTCGTGAGAGCGGAGTAAATATGCAGAGCAATTCAACTGTAAAAGACGAGCGTTTTGCGGGAATGACCTTTGTACTGACAGGTACACTGCCTACGCTGAAGAGAAGTGAAGCTTCAGCAATTATAGAATCATTTGCAGGTAAAACATCATCGTCTGTTTCAAAAAAGACGACTTATGTGCTTGCAGGCGAGGAGGCCGGAAGCAAGCTTGATAAGGCAAATGCTCTTGGAATAAAAGTAATAGACGAAGAAACATTTATGGGTATGATAAAATGAGAGAATTAAGAAAAAAACAGGCTCGCCTTTATAAAATTATGAAAGGCTTTCTTATAGCCGCCGCTGTAGTAATAGTCGTTTATATCGGTGCAGAACCGTATGTTGCCAAGGCAAGCCAGACTGCGGCTATAGTTATGAATTACGTGTGTGACGCTTTGGTACTGGGAGCAATGTTCGTAATATTTGCGTATTACAACAAATACGGTAAAAGCGATGCATTTCTTACACGAGTTGAGCACGAAATTGACGACGCGGGCTATTATTTAACCGCAAGAGAAGAAAAGACTACTGAACAGTACGTTGATGCTATGTTCAACGATTTGAAATCCTGCGGCTTCGCCATGGATAAAAATATCGAAATAGACGATTTTGAGTTTGATATCAGAGCCTACAAGAAAAAAGAATTTTTCTACGCTGTTCAAGTCGAAGCTCTTAACCGCGACGATGTTCTTGCTTATTCTGACGTTGCAGTAAACGATCTTACAGTCCAGAAGCTGAAGAGAAAAGGGGACTGCGTTATCTGCTTCGTAACCGACAAGGCAGACGACAGCGCAATTGCAATCAGCAAAGTTATTACCCCGTTCGGCCGAAAAGAACAGCTTAAGGTTTCATATGCAATTGCCGAAGTACAGACCGGAAGAGTGTATTTTCTCGGAAATATGGCAACAAAGCTCCAGCAGATGACGGCGAATTACGTTATGAACTGCGATGTTCCGATTAAAGACGAATATGTCGGAAAGGAGCGTCTTCCTTTCCAGGATGAACTTGAAGAAAGAATGAAATCATTTACTATTGCCGAATTCAGAAACGGCACATTCTATACTCACTGATAAGGAGAAAAATAATGACACAAGCAGTTGAGGAATATATTAATTCTCTTAAAGGCGAAAAGATTGCTTTTGTAGGAATGGGTGTTGCGAATGCTCCGTCGGCTCTTTTTCTCGCCTCCCATGGATTGGATATATATGCCTGCGATTCAAGAGATGAGGCGTATATTGGCGAAGATATTTGCAATGAGCTTAAGAAATACGGTGTTAAGTTTTCCCTTGGCAAAGATTATTTATCTGTCCTTCCGGAAATGGATATAATTTTCCGAAGCAACGGAATACTTCCGTTTCAAAATCCGTGGATAGGAGAGTGCATCCGGCGCGGTCAAACAGTTACAAGCGAAATGGAACTGTTTTTCAAACTATGCCCTGCAAAGATAATCGGAATAACAGGTTCAAACGGAAAAACTACAACAACCACTTTGATTTATAAAATGCTCGAAAAAGCAGGCGTTAATGCTTATATCGGCGGTAATATCGGAAAAGCGATGCTTCCTTATCTTGAAGATATTACGGAAAATGATTACGCTGTGTGTGAGCTGTCTTCTTTTCAGCTTTTAACGATGGGCAATCTTGTCCACCAGCCGGATATCGCTGTTGTTACAAATATTGAGTCAACACATCTCGACCATCATGTTAATCTTGATGAGTATGTTGATGCAAAGCGTAATCTTTTGATTTATCAGGGTTCAGACCAGCGTACAATTTTAAATGCCGACTGCGACTATTCCATTGGCGGCACTGTTTATCACGATATGCGCTATGACGTAAGAGGAAAACTTGTTCAGTTTTCCATCAAGCACCCTGTGGAATGCGGCGCTTATGTTGACAACGGCAAAATTGTTTATGCTGAAAACGGCAGCATAACTCCTGTTATGGATGTTTCAGACGTTCGCTTGCCGGGATGGCATAATATTGAGAATTACTGCACTGCGATTTCCGCTGTTTGGGGTCTTGTTTCTCCTGAAGATATGCGGGAAATTGCGCGTACTTTCGGCGGAGTAGAGCATAGAATTGAGTTTGTCCGTGAGGTTGACGGTGTAAAATATTATAACGATTCGATTGCAACATCTCCGTCAAGAGTTAAAAGCGGCGTAAGAGCATTCAGTCAGAAAATAATTGTTATTCAGGGCGGCTCCGACAAGGGTAACGATATGTCCGAGATGGTGCCGGATATGGTAGAGCACGTCAAAGCACTTATTCTTAACGGCGCAACTGCTGATAAAATTGAAAAAACCTTTTTGGACAGTCCGCTTTATGATGCTTCAAAAATGCCGATTTATAAAGTGAAGACTTTGGAAGAAGCGGTTAACAAAGCTCGGGAGATTGCCGAAAACGGAGATATTGTTTCTCTTTGTCCCGCTTGTCCCGCTTTTGACCAGTTTAAAACGTTTGAATACAGAGGAAGAAAATTCAAGGAATTGGTGAATAATTTTTAAAATGCAAAACACTAGAGAATTATTGAAAGAATTAACACAGACTGTAGGAGTAGCAGGCGAGGAAACGTGTATCTCCGAACTTCTTAAGGAGAAACTTTCCGATTTCGGCGAAGTTACCATTGACCAAATGAATAATGTTAGCTGTACATTTGGCAGTGGTTACCATATTCAGCTTGAAGCACATCTCGATGAGATTGGACTTATTGTCACCGAGGTTACTGAAGACGGATTTTTGAAGTTTGAAAAATGCGGCGGCGTAGACAGCAGAATGCTTCTTGGTTATGAAGTAACAGTTCACGGCAGGAAAGACTGCTTCGGGGTTATTTCAACACTTCCTCCGCATCTGCAGAAGAAGGACGATTCACGCCATGTACCTGATCCTGAAGAACTTTCAATTGATGTGGGAATGAATTTCGAGACCGCATCAAAATTGATTTTTCCCGGAGATAAGGTAACTTTTGCCCGTAATTTTACCTGCCTTTCAGACGATGTGATAAGTGCGTCATGCCTGGATGACAGAAGCGGCGTTGCAGCTGTACTGCTTGCGGCTCAGCAGCTTCGTGACGTGCCGTGTAAAGTAACGCTTCTCTTTACTTCCCAGGAAGAATTGGGAACGAGAGGCGCAAAGACTGCCCCGTTCGGTAAGAAAGTAGACGAATCAATTTCCGTTGACGTTTCTTTTGCTTATTCCCCCGGCTGTAAAAAAGAGGAATACGGCGAGATGGGAAAAGGCCCGATGTTAGGAATTTCTCCGATACTTAACAGAGAAATTTCTGATAAATTGATAAAAACTGCAGAGAAATTTGACATACCTTATCAGCTTGAAGTAATGAACGGCAGAACGGGAACTAATGCTGACGTTATCACACTTTGCGAGTCCGGAATACCCTGCGGTTTGATATCAATTCCGGAAAAATATATGCACACTCCCGTTGAAACGGTTTCAGTCAAAGATGTTGAAAATGTTGCAAAACTTATTGCTGATTACGTTAAAGAAAGAGCAGGTGAGATGAATGCTTAAAAATCTTTGTGCTCTCAACGGCACCAGCGGTGATGAATCAGCCGTAAGAGAATATATAATCAGTCAGATCAAAGATTATTGCGAATATAGCGTGGACCCTCTGGGCTCTGTTATCGCTTTCAAAAAAGGAAAGAGAGAGCCTGAAAAGAAACTTATGATCTGTGCCCATATGGACGAAGTAGGATTTATAATTACTTCAATTACCGAAGACGGCTATCTGCGTTTTTCACCAGTCGGCGGTATTGATCCGAGAATTGTACTTGACAGAAAAGTGCAAATTGGAAACGTCTACGGCGTTATCGGCGCAAAGGCGGTTCATCTTCTCACTGATGATGAAAAGAAAAGCGCGCCTGATTTTGATACAATGATGATAGATATCGGCGCTTCAAGCAAAAAAGAAGCAGAAGAACGGGTAAAACTCGGTGATTTTGCTTATTTTTGCTCTGATTATACTGAATTCGGCGACGGCTTTATTAAATCAAAGGCACTTGATGACCGTATCGGTTGTATGCTGATGATAGAACTGATAAAGAGCGACCTTGAATATGACACTTGGTTTTGCTTCAATGTTCAGGAAGAAGTGGGTCTCAGGGGCGCCGCTTGCTCGTCCTATACGGTTAACTGTGACAGGGCTTTAATCCTTGAGGCTACCACCGCTGCCGATCTTGATGGCTGTCGAGGAGGCAAGCGCGTCTGCGTTTTAGGCGACGGACCTGTTGTTAGTTTCATGGACGGAAGAACAGTTTACAGCAGAAATTTGTATCAGTCGGCGTTTGAAACAGCTGCTGAGAACGGTATAAAATGCCAGACTAAAACAGCTATTGCAGGCGGAAACGATGCCGGCGCAGTTCAAAGCAGCAGAGGCGGAGCGGAGGTTCTTGCTGTTTCGCTTCCGTGCAGATATATTCATTCTGCTTCAAGCGTTGTTAAAGCCAGCGATATTGACGAGACAAGAAAACTTCTTTCAGTATTGATTCCAAAACTTTATAAATAAACTCAGAATATGATTAAACAGACAGACGATATTGAAATATTAAAATCTTTTCCTGCCGCCGACCTTTTTACGGTGCGTATCAACGCACTGGCGGCGGCATACGGCTTTTCATACGACTTTGCAAGATTTTATGCTCAAAGCGATGAAAACGGCGATTTGACTGCTATAATCTCTTATCTTGATAATGACGCTACTCTTGCCTTTCTCCCTGAAGCGGATTTTTCAGAGTTGAGCTCGTTTTTCAAAACGATCGGATATTCGTCCCTTCTTTGTAAGGAAGGATTTGAATTTGACGCCGATTACAGCGAAGGCATTTTAATGAGATCCGTTAAGTATTTTGATGTTGCTCCCGGTATGGGCGTTTTTGATGAGTACCCCAAATTGATGGATCTTTTTAATTTTATCGACTATGATAAACAGGATTTTGAAAGCTGGTACGTTGATTTAAGCCACAGAATACGCCACGGTACTGCAAAAGCAGTTGCACTTACCGTTGAGGGCGAGATAGTTTCCAGCGGTATTTTTTCTTCTATAACAGACGACGGAGTCGTGCTGACTTCTGTAAATACTAAAGCGGCGTTCAGGCGCATGGGATACGGTTCTGCTCTTGTTAAAAAGATGACTGCGGATATTGGCAGAACCGTCTTTTTGATGCGTGAAAAAGACAGAAATGAAGAATTTTACATAAAATCAGGATTTATAAACGACGAAATTTGGAGAATGTACAAATGATACCATTTTTTAATATAAGTCCCCGTATTGAAGCGGCGGCTGAAAAAGCACTGAAAAAATGCGAAGCCCAGTTTCGCAGTATTGAGGAAACAACCGAATATAACCAACTTAAAGTACAGAAGGCTTTTATTGATTTCGGAATTAGTGAAAGACATTTCGGGGTCAGCACAGGCTACGGTTACGGCGACAGCGGCAGGGAAACGCTGGATAAGGTCTGGGCTCAGGTATTTGGCTGTGAGGATGCTCTTGTTCGTCATAACTTTACCTGCGGCACCCATACTCTTGCTGTGGCTCTTTTTGGTGTCCTGCGCCCAGGTGACAAAATGCTCTGCGTAAGCGGTCAGCCTTATGATACTCTTCACAGTGTTATCGGAATTTCCGGCGAAGGAATGGGCTCGCTCAAAGAACTTGGCGTTAAATACGATTATGTTCCGCTGAAAGACGATCGTCTTGATTATGATGCGATTGAAAAAGCGGTTACGAAAGACACTGCCATGGTTTATATCCAGCGCAGCAGAGGTTATGAACTGCGCCCAAGTCTTTCTCTTGAAGAAACGGAGAAAGTATGCAAAATCGCAAAATCGGTTAATCCAAACGTTATAGTAATGGTTGACAACTGTTACTGCGAATTTGTAAATAAGCTTGAACCCCCGCAGGTAGGCGCTGATCTTATCGCAGGCTCAATGATAAAAAATGCAGGCGGCGGTATCGCAAGGACAGGGGGATATATCGCAGGCCGTCATGATCTTGTGGAAAAATGTGCTTACCGTTTAACAACACCGGGTCTGGGAAGAGAAGTCGGCGCAACTCTCGGCATGAACAGGGAACTTTATATGGGACTGTTTTACGCGCCTCATACAGTGGGAGAAGCGCTTAAAAGCGCAGTTTTTATTTCCGCTCTCTTCGGAGAACTCGGCTACGACGTTACTCCTAAATATGACGAACCGAGGCAGGATATTGTTCAGTCTCTTGGTCTTGAAAATCCGGAAAGTCTCGTTGCTTTTTGCCAGGGTATACAAAGCGGAAGTCCTATAGACAGTTTTCTTCTGCCCGAGCCTTGGGATATGCCGGGTTATGACAGCAAAGTTGTAATGGCCGCAGGCGCATTTACTCTTGGTTCTTCTATTGAACTTTCTGCCGATGCGCCTATAAGACCGCCGTATTACGCATGGATTCAGGGTGGACTTAATTTTCACTCGGCAAAGATATGCGCATTGCTTGCGGCGCAGCAAATGGAAGATAAAGGATTGTTGAAATAATGTATAATTTTAAGGGAATAAAACCTGAAATAATCGATTTGCTTTGTCTTAACAGTTTTAATGATTCTAAATCGTTTTATGAGGAACATAAGGAAGAATTAAAACAGGGCGCGACTGTTCCTATGCGCCAGATAATGCTCGATCTTGCTGATATGATGACACAGATCGATGAAAAAATGTATACAGACCCAATTTATACCGTATCACGAATAAGACGCGATACACGCAGAACGAAAAACAAAATGATGTACAGGGAAAATCTTTGGATAATGTTTCGCAGAAACAAAAAGATTTATCCCAATGCTCCGTTTTTCTGGTTTGAATTCAGACCTGACAGTTATAACTACGGTATTGGATTTTTTGTACAAAGACCGGCTCAGTTTGACGAACTAATAAAACTTATTCTGAAGCACCCGAAAAAGTGGCTCAATGCCGTTGAAGCCTCAGAGAAAGCGGGAATGACCTTCGGTTCTTATAACGTTTATAAAAATGACAGAGTGCCTGACGCGCCGGAAAAATTGAAAAAGTATCTGAACGCCAAGGACATGAGTTTTATGTATACAGGTTTTGATATGGGCAGGCTAAGTTCACCAGACCTTATTGATGAGTTGAAAGAAGCGTTTTCAGCCGCTGAGCCTATGTATCGTTTTATGATTGAAGCTTATGAAAATATAAACGCGGAGGATTTACTGTAATGACTGAAAAAGAATGGATGCACCTTAAAAGCGGAACAGATGTAAGAGGAACCGCTGTTAAAACAGACGAAAAAGAAATTCAGCTTACCGACGAAACGGTAAAAAAGATATGTACTGCTTTTTGTACATGGTATCGTGAAAAATATAAGACTGATGATATAGTTATCGCCGTTGGCCATGATTGCCGTATTTCTTCGCCGCGAATCAGCCGTGTGGCTATGGAAGCATTCTGCGCCTGTGACTGTAAAGTATATGACTGCGCACTTGCATCAACTCCTTCTATGTTTATGTGCATTGTTGAAAAGGAAGATATAAACGCTTCTCTTGAAATTACAGCATCTCACCATCCGTTTGACAGAAACGGACTGAAATTTTTCACTCCGAACGGTGGTCTTGAAGGTGCTGATATCACCGAAATTTTAAAAATAGCAATGAATGTCACTGTTCCTGAGGCAAACGGCAGAAAGCCCGTAGAACTGCGTTTTATGGACGAATACTGCGATATTCTCAGAAAAAAGATAATTGAAGAAGCAGAAAACGGCGAAAAACCACTCAGCGGACTTCATATTGTTGTTGACGCAGGAAACGGAGTAGGCGGATTTTACGCAAATGAAGTTTTGGCACCTCTCGGAGCAGATATCAGCGGCAGTCAATTTCTTGATCCTGACGGAAAATTTCCAAATCATATCCCAAATCCTGAAAATAAAACTGCTATTGACTCGGCGTCAAAAATGGTAACTGAGAGTTCAGCGGATTTTGGTTTGATATTTGATACAGACGTTGACCGTATGGGTTGCATCGGCCCCGCAGGAGAGGAGATAAACAGAAACTCTCTTGTAGCTCTTGCATCTGCAATCGTAATTGAAAACAATCCAGGTACTACCGTTGTTACAGACAGCCTTACTTCAGACGGTCTTAGAGATTTTATTGAAAACACTTTAGGCGGAAAACAGCTAAGATATAAACGCGGCTACAAAAACGTTATTGATAAGAGCATAGAACTCAATAATAACGGAATTGACTCTGCTTTGGCGATTGAGACCAGCGGCCATGCGGCGCTGAAGGAAAATTATTTTCTTGACGACGGCGCTTATCTTGCCACCAAGATTGTAATTAAACTGGCAAAACTTAAAAAGCAGGGTAAAACATTGAGCGATCTTACTTCCCAGCTTAAGATGCCTGCCGAAAGCGTTGAAATAAGAATTCCGATAATGCTTGAGGAATTTAAGGAATATGGTGAAAAAGTAATCGCTGATCTTACAGAATACGCTTCAACCCAACCCGGTTGGAAAATTGAAAAAGAGAATTATGAGGGCACAAGAATCAATATTCCCGGCGGATGGTTTTTGCTTCGTCTTTCGGTTCATGACCCGATATTGCCTTTGAATATTGAAAATGATGAACCGGGAGTATGCGAAAAAATAGCTGAAAAACTCCATTCATTCTTCTCACGCTTTGATAAGCTTGATTTATCAAATTTCAACAAATAAGGAGTGCTTCGCTTGCTGAATTTCATTTTTGGCAGGTCCGGTTACGGAAAGATACATTTTATTTATTCAAAAATCAATGAATATGTTAATCAGGGTAAAACTGATATTATTCTGATTACTCCCGAGCAGTTTTCATTCTTCAACGAATACCGTTTGCTTGAAATGCTGGGAGAAGAAAAAGCAGGGCACGTTCAGTGCCTTTCTTTCTCGCGCCTTTCAAACGAAATACGCCGCAGATACGGAGCAGACGGACTTCCTTTGCTCTCAAAAGGCGGCAAAGCGATACTTATGAAAAAAGCTGTCTCTTCTGTGAAGGGCAGCCTTATTCTATTCGGTAAAAAAGCCGACAGCAGTTCTTTTGTATCATCAATGATTGAGATATATGACGAAATGAAGTCCTGCAATCTTAATGGTGATGAAATACTCCGTGCCGGCAGTGAGATGGACAGGGAAGTACTGAAAAACAAACTGTCGGATTTTGCAAAAATTATCTCAACTTATGATAACCTGATTGACGGAAAGTTTTCAGACCCAGCCGAAACTCTTACAAAACTTTATACCAAGCTGAGCGGTCTTGGATATTTTAAAAATAAAATTGTATTTTTTGACGGATTTAACGGCTTTGTTGCCCAGGAGTACAAGATACTTGAAACTATAATCGAAGAAGCAGAAAATGTATATTTCGCACTTGATACAGATACTTTCGGAAGTTCAGATAAGTACGACCTTTTTGCTTACGTTAATGAAACCGCTTCAATTATTAAACGAATTGCCGAGAAACGCTCAATACCATTTACTGTTACACAGTGCAGTGAAAACAAAAGAGCAAAATATCAAGATTTAAAACTTGTTGAAAAAGAGTTGTTTTCCGATATTTCAGAAGAAAACAAATTAAACTGTGAAAACATTCGGATATACAGTGCGTCAAGCACAACAGACGCTTGTGACGATGTGGCAAGGCAGATTAAAAATCTTCTTCGTCATGGATATCGTGCTTCGGATATTGCTGTAACAATGCGCGATAAAAGCAAATATGAGGGAGTTTTAAATTCTGCATTTGAAAAACATGGAGTGCCTTACTTTGCCGATGAGCGACAGCCTGTTTCAACCCAGCCGATAATGGTGTTTGCTCTTTATCTTATCCGCTGTATTTCATATTCATATCAAAGTTCAGACATTTTCAGCCTTATAAAGACAGGTCTTACGGATGTTTCAGATTCTGATGATGTCTATCTGCTGGAAAACTATGTATACACTTGGAATATTAACGGCTCAGATTGGAAAAAGCCGTTTGAGCGTTCTCCAAGAGGTTTTGCCGGCGAACTAACTGAAAAAGATAAATTAGAACTAGAAAAAATTAATTCAGTTCGTGAATACGTGATATCACGACTGATAAAATTTCAAAAAAAAGTAAAAGGCGCAGAGCCGAAAGAAATATCAAAAGCAATTTTCGAAACTTTAAAATCATTTTGTGCAGACTCTCATCTTAGGGATATTGCAGTTTTTCTTAACGATAATAACGCATCAGCCCTTGCCTCAGAGCAGGCGCGCACCTGGGATATGCTCATGGATATTCTCAACCAGATGGCTGTTATTTTGCCTGAAGAGCCAATGACAATGCGCGAGTTTTATGATTTGTTCCTGCTTGTGGTAAATACGGAAGATTTGGGAGAAATTCCTGTAGGTCTTGATAATATTCAAGTCGGCCAGGCGGACAGAATGAGATTTAACAATCCAAGGGCTGTTTTTATTCTTGGCGCAAACGAGGGAGAATTTCCCCAAACGGTCAGCGGCGGCGGACTTCTTACCGAAACTGAGCGTCAGGTGCTGGCGGAACATGATTTTAAGCTCTACTCATTTGGTGAAATACTTAATCTGCAGGAGCGTTATTTTGCATATAAAGCGTGCAGTGCGCCTTCTGAAAAGCTTTTCGTTACATATACGGGAAACACTGGAAGGGAAGAAACGCCTTCATCAATTGTAACAGGATTGCTTGAACTGTTTGATGACTTAAAACCTGAAAAATTCAATTATTTAGGCGGCGAAGAACTGCTGGATACAGAGAGTGCGGCGTTTGAACTTATGGCGGGACAATTTTCAAATAACAGCCCGTTTTTCCAAACCCTTAGAAAATACTTTTCTGATGATCCAAGGTTTAACGCCGTTAAAAACGTAGCCGAGGACCGAGAGCAAAATATAGAAAGCAAAGAAACGGCGCAACAGCTGTTTGGCAAGAATATGCTTGTTTCTGCTTCACGAATAGAGGACTATTACACTTGTCCGTACCGCTATTTCTGTAAATTCGGCCTTTCTGCAAAACCAAGACAAAAAGCACAAATCAATCCGATGGCGCGCGGAACCCTTATCCACTATGTCCTCGAAAAGATACTTTCAGATGTGGGCACAAAAAAACTGCCTTTGCTGACTGACAGAGAGATACACTCTCTTGTAGACGGTGCGGTAGAAAACTATTTCATAGAAAATATGGGCAACCCAAAAGATCTTCCCAAAAGATTTATGTACAATTTCCGCCGCCTTTCAAAAATGATTTATGACGTGGTGAAAAGGCTTGCCGCTGAGTTTTCCGTCTGTGATTTTGAAGCCAAAGCCTTTGAACTTTCAATAGATGATACCGGCGCTGTAAAGCCTTTTACTGTTGAACTTGAAAACGGCGGCTCTCTGAGAATACACGGCTCTATTGACCGTGTGGATGTGCTGAAAAAAGACGGAGAGCAGTACGTCAGGGTGGTCGATTACAAATCGGGCTCAAAGGATTTCCGACTTGCTGATATTGTAAACGGGCTTAATCTGCAGATGTTTGTTTATCTCTTTAATCTTTTCCGTGACAAGAACTGCACTCTCAGCGGAATTCCTGCCGGAGTTCTTTATATGCATTCTTCCCGCTCAGTTATTTCTGTTGATAACAAAGCAGAAGCAGAGAAAAACATAATGGACAAGGAAGACAAGTCTTTTGCAATGAAGGGCATTGTTTTCTCAACCGGCGCAGACGAAATTCCCCAGGCAATGGAGCACGACCTTGCAGGAAAGTATATACCTGTAAAACTTGATAAAAAAGGCGACGTTAAAGGCTCTCTTGCTGATCTTGAAGAGCTGGGACTTCTTGAAGAAAAGATTTACAATCTTATGCGCAATATGGGAAATTCGTTACTTGAGGGTAAAGTTTCCCAGTATCCGGCATTTTCAAAAAGTCACGACAAGAACTGCGAATACTGTGATTTTTCATCAGTATGCAGTCTGAAAAAATCCGTTCCGAAACGTGAGTATGAAGAAATTTCAGATAAACAGGTAATGGATGAATTAAGAGAGGAGATGCCCCAAAATGCGTAAGTGGACCGAAGCCCAGGAAAATGCAATTAACGCAAGCGGCGGCACAGTACTCGTAAGCGCGGCCGCGGGAAGCGGAAAAACTGCCGTCCTTGTTCAGCGTGTTATAAATCTGATTACCGGTGAAAATCCTGTTGACGTTAACAGACTTCTTGTTGTTACGTTTACAAATGCTGCAGCTGCGGAAATGAAATCCAGAATTTCAAAATCTCTTCAGGATATTATCCGAAAAGATAAAACAAATGCCAATGCAAGACGTCAGCTTTCGCTTTTACCGATGACAGACATATGCACAATCGATTCATTTTGTCTTAAACTCGTTCGTGAAAACTTCTTTGAACTTAACATTAGTAACGATTTCAGACTTCTTGACGAAAGCGAAAATGATCTTATTGCAAATGAAGCTGTTAACAACGTTCTTGATGAGTATTACGAAAAAGCAGATCCTGATTTTATCCGTCTTGCCGAAGCGTTTACCCAGCCGGATAACGACAAAAATCTGATTGATATTATAAAAAAACTCTTGCAGTATATCTTTGCACAGCCCTTTCCGTTTGAATGGCTGGATGATGCACTGAAAAGATACGACCCAAACGTTCCTTTTGAAAGTTCTGTATGGAAAAAAGTACTTGCCGACGAGATACGCCCGCTGCTGGATGACAGTTCTTATCTTGTATCATGTGCAGTTGATGCTCTTCCCGCTGACGAGGAATACGATAAATATCGGGATTTGTTCAATAATGAAAGCAAATATCCTGATGAACTAAGAAAACTTCTTGATAAAGACTGGGACAGCTTTATGAAAGCCGCTTTGTCTCTTAAGTTTGACCGCTTTCCAACGGTTAAAAAAGCTGACCCGGAAATCAAGGGATATGTTAAACTTTTACGCGATCAGTATAAGAAAATCCTTACCGATTCAAAAAGCGGTGTTCCCAGTTTTATTACAGGAGATTCTGCCGACTACGCCGAAGATGTGAAAATTCTTTATCCAATTTATCAGTCGCTGATACAGGTGGTAAAGGACACGCATAAGGCAATAAGAGAAATTAAGAGTGAAAGAAGCGCCTATTCCTTTGCGGATATTGAGCATTTCGCTCTTGAACTTCTTTTTGAGAAGGACGAAGAAGGCAACGCGGTAAAATCAGATTATGCAAAGGCTCTGGAAGAAAGTTATTATGAGATACTTGTAGATGAGTATCAGGACACCAACGAGGCTCAGGACAGGTTGTTTGCATGCCTTTCAAACGGTAAAAACAGATTTATGGTAGGCGACGTAAAACAGAGTATCTACCGTTTTAGACTTGCCATGCCTTGGATTTTTACCGAAAAGAAAAATAATTACCTTCTTTACAATTGTAATGAGCCGCAGTTTCCGGCTAAAATTATTCTTGATAAGAATTTCAGAAGCCGAAAAGGTATTTGTGAATATGTAAACCATATTTTCTCTTTGTTTATGAATACAGGGGCAGGGGAGTTGACTTATCCAAAAGAAGATTATCTTGTTCCAGGTGCTGACTATGAGCCCGCGCAGGCTCCTAGTGCCCAGCTACATATAATAAACGAAGTCCTTTCGGCTGATATGGATAAAAAAGAAGCCGAGAAGATTGCACTCCTGATACAGAAAAAAGTAAAAAGCGGGGAACTGATAAAAGATGGTGATACATACAGACCTGTGAGATACGGCGATTTTGCAATTTTAATGCGCTCGCTTCGTTCCCATGCTCCCGAGTACGCCGAAGTTCTTCAGTCCCTGAACGTTCCTGTTGTCTGCGACAATTCAACAAGCCTTTTTGATAACGCTGAAATCCGTTTGCTGCTGTCATTGCTTCAGGTTATAGACAATCCTATGCAGGACATTCCGCTTCTTACGGTAATGACTTCTCCCGTTTACGGATTTACTCCTGACGAATTGGCACAGCTTAGAATAAATGCAGGAAATGTTCGTAATTTCCACAACGCTGTTTTCTCAAACAAAAACTGTGAGAATGACAAGTGCAAAGCTTTTATAGAAGATATACGTTTGCTGAGAAAAGAAGCGGTAACCCTTTCTATTTCAGCATTTATAAGAAAACTTGTCCGCGATAAAAGTATTCTTGCTTTTGTATCCGCAATGGGAAATGGCGACCAGCGGCAGGCTAATATGGAATGCTTTATTGCCCTTGCTGACAGATTTGATATGAGTAACGGAGTGGGTCTCACGTCTTTTCTTCGTTATCTTGACAGTATTATGAACGCTGACAGAACTGTCGAAAGCGCTCCCGTGATTTCATCAGACAGTAACGCGGTTAAAATCATGAGCGTACACCATTCCAAGGGACTTGAATTTCCTATTTGTATTCTTGCTTCAGCAGGCAGAAAATACAACGACAGGGAATTATCAGAAAAACTACTTCTTCATCCTGTTCTCGGATTTGCTTCAAAATGCCATGATGAGGAAGGTTTCTTTGACTATCCCACTTCTGCTCACACAGCTGTTAAGAAAAAAACATATCAGGCAATGATGAGCGAATCGCTCAGAGTTCTTTACGTTGCTCTTACCCGCGCTAAAGAACAGTTTATTTCGTTCATTTCTCTTAAAAATTTAGAAACGTCGATTAACAACTGCGCTTCTATACTGGCAACCGGGAAGCCTGATCCATATCTTGCTTCAAGAGCTTCTTCTGATGCAACGGTTCTACTTACAGCAGCTCTTACCCATAAAGACGGCAAGGTGCTGAGAGATCTTACAGAAATCGACGTGCCCATTATTCCTGCTGACTACTCAATGGAAATAGTATTTGATGACCGGGAAGTAACCGAAACGCAGACTGAAGAAGATGAAGAGCTTACTTTTGACCCGAAGCTTCTTGAGGTTATGAAAGAGAGATTTTCATATCAGTATGAATATTCTGACCTATCAAAAATAAGCGCAAAGCGCACTGCTTCTGACCTTGATGAAAAATCATTTTCAGCTGAATTTTTTGCCAGTTCTGTTCCTGCGTTTATGAATACAGGCGGTCTTACTCCTGCTCAAAAGGGAACAGCTATGCATACCTTTATGCAGTTTTGCGACTATCAGAAAGCCAAAACCTGCCCTGATGATGAGATATCAAGAATGGTCGAAAACGGTTTTCTTTCATCCGAGGAAGCAGAAACTATTGACCGTTCAAAGCTTAAAGATTTCTTTGACAGTGATTTTGCTAAGAGAATATTTAATTCAGATAAGGTCTATCGTGAATTTAAAATTTCATCTTTTGTTCCTGCAAGAGAAATAGAGAACGTCTTGTCAGACGATAAGATACTTGTTCAGGGAATTGCAGACTGCGTTTTTGAGGAAAACGGCAGTCTCGTACTTCTTGACTACAAAACAGACAGGGTAAAAGATCAGTCTGAATTATTTGAAAGATACAGAAAGCAGCTTGATTTTTATAGGTTTGCTATCGAAAAAACTCTAAAAAAGCCCGTAAAAGAGGTTTATCTTTATTCTTTTTCGCTGTCTAGGCCCTGCCTTTATAAATAATTTGAAAAAAATGCTTGCATTTTTATGTCTTATATGATAATATATCAAAGCATTATGACAAACTTGTAAAGAGGTGAAAGTGAATGAAGGACGCAATTCATCCTAAGTACGAAACTTGCACAGTTAAGTGTGCCTGCGGTGCTACTTACGAAACAAAGAGCACAAAGGGCGACATGAAAGTAGATATCTGTTCAAAATGCCATCCTTTCTATACAGGAAAGCAGAAGCTTGTTGATACAGGCGGTCGTGTAGACAGATTCAACAAGAGATTTGCTAAGAAGGCTGACTAAAACAATGCGGGCAACGAGTTTTCGTTGCCCGTTTTTTTGGTGTTGTTTATGGAAAAAGCATACAGAACAATTAAAGAAGAAGCTTTTGACGAATTTATTGAAAAGAAGTCGCGTTTTATCGGTTATGCAAAACCGGTAACTACTCAGGAAGAAGCGGTGGCTTTTATTTCCCAAATAAAACAAAAGCATTGGGACGCTACCCATAACGTTTCAGCTTATGTTTTGAGGGAGCAGCATATACAGCGCTCGTCAGACGACGGAGAGCCCAGCGGAACGGCGGGTGTTCCTGTTCTTGACGTCCTGCTAAAAGAAAATCTTGTTGACGTCTGCGTAGTTGTTACCAGATATTTCGGAGGAATTCTTCTTGGAGCCGGAGGTCTTATAAGGGCGTATTCCCATGGTTCAAAAATTGCTGTTTACGCGGCAAAAATCATTACAATGGCGCCGTGTTCCGTCCTTAGCCTGACCGTTGATTACAGTTTTTATGACAGACTGAACATTCTGTTAAATGAATTTTCTGCAAATATAGAAAACAGCGAATTCGGTGAAAATGTTACGATAACTTTTTCTTTGGACGAAAAAGCTGTAGATGCTTTTCAGGAACAGCTTACCCAGCGTAGCAACGGAAAATATATAACTAAAAAAATCGGAGAAAAATTTGCCGAAGTATAATTTTTCCAAAACCTGCCAATCCTCAGGGAGAAAGGCAGGTTTTTTATTTGAAATTTTTGAAGGTATTTTCAGCATTGGTACTTACGTTCGTTATAATTGCTTCTTACACGGCTCCTATTATTAAGACAAGCGAGAGAGTGCAGGAGGACGTTTTTCGCCTCCATATTCTCGCAAACTCGGATACTGAAGAAGATCAATCGTTAAAGCTGAAAGTACGCGATTATGTGCTTGAAAACTGCGGAGTATTTGATAACTGTAAAACTGTTGAAGAGGCTATTGCGGCGGCAAAAGAAAATATAAATGAAATAGAAACGCTTGCAAATGAATGTCTTAAAGAGCAGGGGAGCAGTTATTCTGCGAAAGTAAGCGTTGCTAAGGAATACTTTTCTACACGCGTTTATGACAGCATAACTCTTCCCGCCGGGTATTATCAGGCACTCAAAATAGTTATCGGTTCAGGTAAAGGTCATAACTGGTGGTGCATTGTGTTTCCTTCAGTATGCCTCTCAGCCTGTACAGAAGACGATATGGCGGCTTATCTTGATGAAGACGAAGTTAATCTAATAGAAAATAAAAACGGCTATGCAGTCAAATTTAAAGCAATTGAAATATACGAGGATATAAAGAAGAAAATTAAAGAAAATCATTGACTTTTTTCATAAATTATTTTATTATATTTGGGATATGTGCTGGTATGGCGAAATCGGCAGACGCAAGGGACTTAAAATCCCTCGGTGGCAACACCGTACCGGTTCAAGTCCGGTTACCAGCACCATATTAGGCGGGTAATCCGCTTTATATAAGCCGATGTGATGGAATTGGCAGACGTGCTGGACTCAAAATCCAGTGGTAGCGATACCGTGCGGGTTCGACCCCCGCCATCGGCACCATCCCGAAAACCTTAGAGCGCTGAGGCGCATAGGGTTTTCTTTTTTTGGTGTATTATAACGTATCGTCTAATTCCTTGATAGCAACAGGCAGGGCGTTGAAACGATCTCTTCTATCCCTGACAAATCAGTTGTTTTCCTTATTCCGCTTATTCTGATTTTCTGCTGAAATTCGTTACAATATGACTGTTTTTACAGGATAAAACAAGGTGATAATGTCTTTTATTTATCATTTACACAGTTTTATTGGTGTAAAAGTTGCAATTCTTGGCTGATTTGTATATAATAACTGTGTTTTGCACAAACATATCATTATAGTTTTTCAGAATAAATACCCTAAGGGGGCCTTTTTATCAACAGAAAAATAGTTGCCGGTGCAGTGGCAGGACTTCTGTCCGTCTCCGTTTTAACAAGCGGAATAACCACTTACGCACTTGCAGAAAAGCAGTCTGCAAAGCCCGGTTACGCTCTTAACGTAACTATTACCGACGATGCGGCTGTCGACAATGAAGTTTCAGCAAAAATAAAAGTTAAAGACGTTTCATCTTCAAAAGCAACCCTTTACTGGGACGCGGCGGGTCTGTTTAATAACTACCGCATTTACCAGTATGACTTTATCCTGAAAAAGTGGATGGTTT
>URGA01000020.1 GCA_900547275.1 uncultured Oscillospiraceae bacterium
TTACGGCGTTGGGGGGCGAACGCGTGGGGCGGGGGCCCTGCCACTACGAACCGGAAGAGGTAAGAGACTGCCTCCACGCCTTTGCCGAAGAACTGGAAAAGCGAAAAACGCCCGTTATGCTCTACGCTCCTGAAAGCGGCTGTATTTCAGACCACACGAAAGAGTACTGGAGCCTTATCAAAAACGACAAACTTATAATGAAACACCTTGGGGTTTTCGCTTACCACAGTTACCACGACGACGATAATGACAAGAGCAAAAAAAATTTCGGCGAGTGGGCAGAGAATAATCTGGGCAAACTTCGGCTTGACATGAGCGAATGGTGCGAACTGCCCTGCCGCCACGATATTGACGACATAGGCGGAACGCTAAAGATGATACGAATAATCGGGGAAGACCTGATTTTCAGCCGTGCCGAAAGCTGGACAGCGTGGGTAGCGGTAAACCAGATGGGCAGTTCGCCCGACGGTAAGAGTTACAGCGACGGACTGCTTGCGGCAACAGACGATTTTTCAACATACAGGACGGCGGCTCGCTACCGTGCGATGGCTCATTTTTCAAAATTCATCAGCAAAAACTCCGTAAGTTTGCAAACGGGCACTGAAAAATCTCTTGGTTTTTCCTCATTTTTATTCAAAAACACTGACGGCCGCTTCGTTCTTGTCTGCACCAACCAATCAAACCGCAGGAGAACTGTTGAAACGGACAAAAACCACAGTATAACGGAAATATACCGTACACCGGGAAGCGATGATTTTTCCGCTGAAATTCCCGAAGACTGCCACAAAACGTACATCCCACCGCACAGTGCGGCAACAATAATTATGGAGTGATTTTTTATGGAAGAGAGAATTTGGTTAAAAGGCGACACCCACCTTCACACAATCAACAGCGACGGAAAACTCACTAAAGGTCAGCTTGTTGAACAGTGCAAAAATCTCGGACTTGATTTTGCAATCATCACGGACCACAATTACAACAGCGTCAGCAAGTCATACTTTGACGGCGATCTGCTTGTTATGCAGGGTCAGGAAATAACGGCTCAGCCGGGTCATGTCAACGTTTGGGGCTGTAAAGTTCCCTTTGAGCCGCCTTATATTCTTGAAAATGAAAAAGACTACAAAGACATTCTTGACGCATGCCGCAAAGAAGGCGCTACTCTCTGCGTTAATCATCCCATGTGCTCAAAATGCGGTTTTCATCTTGATCTTGAAGCGTTCGATTTCGACTGCGTTGAAGTTTGGAACACTATCCAGCACTGCGACAACGCAAAAAATATGGACTGGTGGGAAAGCCAGCTGCTCAAGGGCAAAAGGCTGGCGGCTGTCGGAGGCTCTGATTTTCACAAAGATTACGGCTTTGTAAAACTTTTGGCTACTCCCACAACTATCACCCACGCCACAGGAAAAAGTGAAAAAGAGATACTCTCGGCGCTCAGAGAAGGCAGAAGCGTTGTAACAAACAGACCGGGTACTTCCATGATATACCTTACCTGCGGCGAGGCTCAGCTTGGGGACACGGTAAAATGGAGCAGTTCTCTTAAAGGACAGGTAGAAGTAACACGTTTCAAGAAAGGCCACACTCTTCTTATCTTTAATAACGAGGAAGTTATTTTTGAAAGCACGGCGAACAAGGACGCTGATGTTTTCCACGCAGATTTTGCAATCAAGAGGCCGGGATATATCAGGGCAGAAATAAGATACACACTTTCACCTGTTGCTGAAAAACTCTTCCAGAAAATAGACAGCAAAATCTCAACAGCGAATATTATGAACGTTCCACCACTGTTCTGGGCGTTCACTAATCCTATTTGGATAGAATAATGGGGCAGATAAAAGTCATACGCTCAAAGCGCAGAACAATGGCGCTTACTGTTGACGACGAACTGAACGTTATCGTAAGGGCGCCTTTTCTGATGCCGGACAAAGTTATCAGCGACTTTATAAAGCAAAACGAAAAATGGATAGAAAAACAAACGGAAAAGAAAAGGCAATACTTTGAAAACCACCCTCCTCTTACAAAAGAACAGGAGGCAGAGCTAAAAAAAGCCGCTTTGGAAATACTGCCGCAGAAAGTAAAGCACTATGCTGAAATTATGGGCGTTTCACCAACGGGCATAAAAATCACCTCTGCGAAAAAGCGGTTCGGTTCATGCAGCGGCAAAAACAGTCTTTGCTTTTCATTTATGCTTATGCAGTACCCGGAGGAAGCGGTGGACTACGTTGTTGTTCACGAACTTGCCCACATCCGCCACCACAACCATTCCCGAGATTTTTACCGCTTTATTGAAAAATATATGCCGGACTACAAGGAGAGGGAAAAACTTCTGAAAAAATAACAATCTAAAAAAAGCGCGGCCGTTTTATTCGGCTGCGCCTTTTTTGTATTCAACGCTTTTTTGCTTATATGTCTACATTCAGAAAGCATATTGCTATCGCCTAACCCGTATGCTAAAATGGACTTAACGTGTCAAAATAACAACACGGCACAGGGGGATTAAAATTTATGGGAGAAAAACTCAGCACAAGGGTAAAAAATACCCTCCAGGACATAAAAGTTCACTGGAACACACCAAAGGACGATCATTACGTTACCTTCAAAGAAATTGCGGCATTCTGCGGAGGAGGTATCGGCGTAAAGACCGTAAACTCAATGGCAGGACAGATATCCATGTCCGCAACCTGCCTTTTGGTTGGCTCAATTTACAAGCTAAGCCCGTCAAACATACTTGTTTTGTTTATCATCTCAAACGTAATCAGCGTACTTAAAACGCCTATCGTAAGCCTGCTGATAGACAACACAAACACAAAAATGGGCAAATTCAGGCCCTATCTGCTCTGGGCAGGTATTCCCTGTCTTATCGGCGTTATCGGAATGACCTGGCTCATACCTATAAACGGCTCCGTACCTGTAAAAATGGTGCTTATTGCCATATTTTACAATATTCTTTACATTGGCCAGCACGTCTACAACAACGCCTACATGGGAATATCTCAGGTTATATCGCCGAATTCAGGCGAACGCACGGCAATAATGAGTATATCCGAATTTATTTCAAATCTCGGGCCGTCGCTTGTTCAGCTTATTCTGCCTATATTCGCCCAGATATTCTTCGGCTCTCAGGGACTGCTTGATATAAAATCATACCGCATCCTTCTGCCGGCATTCGCAATATTTGGCTTCCTTCTCGGCCTTGTGGTAATGGCAAACACAAGGGAACGCGTTATCAAGCCTAAGGAGCAAAAAGCACAGGTTAAATTCATTGACGGATTTAAACAGTTTGCGAAAAACAAAGATTTCTGGATAATCTCAGTGGGCAAACTCTGCGACGGTTTCAGAGGCGCTATCGGCGTTCTTTTGGGCTGGATTTGTCTTTACCAGTTAAACAGCAGCGCAATGTACGGAATTTTGCCCAGCATAACTTCAACCGCGTTTATTCCCGGTATGCTGCTGGCTCCGCTGCTTATCAAAAAGATAGGATACAGAATGTTCGGCTTCGGCTCTTTCATGCTAAACGCAGTGGCGGCGCTCTTTATGCTTCTGACATTCAAAAACAGTATCGTTTTCTTCGTTATCGCTCTCTATCTTTTCAACTTTGCCAGCGGTCCCCAGTACATTATCCAGACATCACTGGCGGCAGACGCTCTTGACGAACAGCAGCTCAAAACCAACGAGCGCATTGAGGGCTTTGTGCAGAACTTCCACACAATGTTCTCCGTTATCGGAAGTATTTTTGCAACTTCTCTGCTTACCGCGGTTTACGAAAACTTCGGCCTTGCCGCAGGCGCAGACGGAACAACAGACTACTCTGTTCTTATCAATTCAGATGTAAGAAATCCGATTATCGTCTGCTCAATCATAATCGCGCTGGTTGCTTCTGTTATATCCGCTGTTCCATTCCTGTTCTGCAATATGACAGATAAAAAGCACAGCGAGATAATCGAACAGCTTAAAGAAAAAGCAAACGCACAAGCAAACTAAAAGCATAAAAAAAGCGTTCCCTCGGGAACGCTTTTTATTTTTATTCTGTTATACTGCTCATAACGTAATCACTGTTTATGCCCATATACTGGGTGTACTCCGTAGCTTCAGCCACTGATTTTACGTTAAGCGCATCGCCCGTTGTAGCAAGATAGCCCACAAACTCGTTCACATTGGTGCCGTAAACAAATTCCATATGCTGAACGCCTTTTATAAACCATGTATTGTTCTCAAACTTACAGGTGGAAGCGTCAATACAGCCGTCAGGCGAGGTGGCATTTTCAACCTTTTCGCCTGCGTCAGCAGTTGTTACTCCGAACGAAGCATAGCAGGTGTCAATAAGCATATCAGACTGATTGCCCGCCAGAGAAGTAAACGGCATCTGGGGAAGCCCGTAGCCGCACACAATAGCAATCTCTACTCCTTTTTCTTGGAGGGATTTCAGATTTTCCTCAAGCCTGCCCTGAATGTCATGGTATCTGGTGATTTTCTCAAAAAGCCCGCTGCCCACTTTAACAGCGCCAAGTTCGAGCATGATTTCCAGCGCTTCGTCAAAATCGTCGTAGGGTATGCACTCCCAAAGCGACGGGATATTGCCCAAAAGCGGCAAAACCACTTCCGTATAAAGAGCGTCTATATTTTCTTCTGAACTGAGCTCATTCAGAAATTCAACAAGATTTGAAACGGTGCCGTCGAACATACTAAACACCTTTTGAATAGAACCGAAATCAATCGTATCCGCCACATAGCAGGCGGCAAGCAGGTCGATATAATTGTTAATTTCGTCTTCATCAATTATAAGTTCTTTTTTGAAAAGTTTTCCGACGCTTGTGCCCTGGAAAGCTCCGTCAAGAAAGACCGTTCTCTTTATATCGTTTCTGCTCTTATAGCGATCAATATAGGCGCTTACAACTGAAGTACCGAGAGAAGCGGAAACAAGGGTCACCTTATCGTGGCCGCTCTGGATTTTAACGTCTGAAATAAATTCTGCCAGCTGGTCAGCGTCCTCAACAACGTCCATTCTGAAATCGTAGTTAAAGAGCCAAACATTTTCGGCGCCGATATTGTCGCAGATTATCTTGCAGACGGCAGGTTCAGCAGTAGATCTGCTGTCAAGATAATCGAGATGGTTTGCAAGGCTGTCCGTCCAGTAACAGTCAATTCCGATATTGCCAACTGAATTTCCGTTTTCATCACAGTTAAGAGAACGAAGCGAACGGGTTACTGCAGACAACTTGTTGATAAACGTTTTCGGCTCAACTTTTGCTCCTGCCATAATGCGCAGAAGATCACCTGTAATATGAGTGTCGCTGACGGCATTAAAAAGCGTGTCGTCAATAGTAATCGGCGAGCCCTGATGAACCGTATTGGGGTATGAATAAAGCGCCGACGAACCGATACCTGGCACAACAACGACCGGCGTAATGTCTGACTTTTTCGCCTCTTCGGCATAAGCCGCCGCACCGCTTTGGGCAACGGTAAACAGCATTACCGCCGCAAGCAGAAAAGATAAAAGCTTTTTGAACATATGTATATCCTCTATAATTATTTTTCAGTATAGATCGGCGATGTTACGGCAAGCATCTGCTTTTTGCCGTTAACACTGCCCCAGAGTTCACAGCAGTACCAGTGGCCAGCCTCAACACTGAGCCTTACATGGCGCTCTGTTACAGCAGTTTCAAGCACGCATCTGTTGCCGTTGGTAACAATTCGGATAGATTGGTACTTTATATCATCGTCGCCCTCGTCCTTTCTTCTTGCATGGAGGTCAGTGAAGAAACTGAAAACGACGTGGCCTTTTTTAAATGTATCTCCGATATAATAAGTGCTTCCCCAGCGGTGAACACGGAAGAAAAACTTTGCGCCGTAAGAAACGACGGTTCTGCCGCCGCGTATTGCGTCCAGTGCGTTCTCCTGGCAGACTTCTCCGTTTATATCAAGATATGTAGCGCCGAAATGAGCGTCTGAATTACGGGGCCAGTCGACGATGATGGTCGCGCCCGTAAGTTGCCGCAATTCTGTATCCTTTGTCAAGAAGCGATTTCCAGTAAGCCGTGGCAGCTTCGTTTTCGTAATTATTGTCTGAAAACGCTTCGTGCCAAATCTCCATATAATCAACATTGTTCCAGTCGTGAACGTCGAACTCCCAGCGGCCGCCGGTACACATAGGCGCTCCCAGCTGAAACGGATGGGCAATTCCCACAACGCCGCCCACTTCCTTTACGCGGCGTATTTTTTCGTCTATATTTTCAGGCACAGCGTCGCGCCAGTCAACGAAATCACGGGCGCCCAATACAAGCATATGACCGAAGTAAGTGGTCCATTCTATTCCGCGGATGGCGGGGGTGATAGTATCGTCAAGTTCTGCATGACCCGAAGTAGTGTTATGGTCGGTAAGGGCAATAAGCGCAAGATGGTCGTCATAAGCATTGCGCAGAAGATCCGTTACAGAAAAACTGCCGTCAGAATGAACTGTATGGCAGTGAAGTTCACAAGGAAGATAACTCATTTTTCAGCCACCCCCGTTATTTTCAAAATACAGGTAACAGGGCACATTACACAGTGAGCGTTTAGGCTAAGTTTCCACTGCCCCGCTTCTATCTCGCCGGCAATGAAACCGGGGGAAGCAAATTTCCGCGATATACGGTGTTCCTGTTTTTCGTCCTGGCGGTGAGCCGCTCCCCTATAACCTAAAGGCGAGTCCAAAGACAGCGTTACAAGATTTTTAGCAGGCAGATAGTGGTAAGGGTCCTTGTCTTTGAGCAGTTTTCCGTAGCGCATAATGCCCGCCTTCACAGCCTCCACCGCAGTGTGCTCGTCAGGTTCTTTAGGAGAATAGCTGTATTCAATAATCAGTTCACCAATACCCTCAGGAACGTCAAAAGGTATTTCAATATTTGTTTTGTCGTGTTCAACGCCAAGAACACGTTTATCGTCAAAAATCAACATATTTTATCCCCTCAAAACAGATTATATAATAGAAACATATAATTTGCAATTACAGATTAAAAATGGTAAAATAACAGAGGTGATGAAAATGGGTCTTGATCTGAAAAAATGGATGGCAAACGTTGACTCGAACCGCGACGTTTTTTCTCTTAATATATGCGGCACCCATGACTGCGTTACCCAGCATATAAGAATTGCACATTTTGCACGCTGTCAGGACAAAACGATTTACGAACAGCTTTGTCTCGGCATCCGCGCGCTTGACATAAGAGTAAAATCAGACGGCAAATGCCTGACGATGGTCCACGGATTTTTAAGCGCATACAACAAATCATGCAGAAAAAGCAATATCATGGATATGGGCGACGTTCTCAGCCAGTGCTACCGCTTTCTTGACGAAAACCCCAGCGAAACAATAATTTTTCAGTTTAAAAACGACAGCGGCAAGGAAAACGAAGTCTGCTTTGACAATCTTTTTTATACATATATAAAAGGTAAAGAACCATACTGGTACACTGAAAACAGAATTCCGAAAATGAGCGAAGCGAGAGGAAAGATAATTCTTATTCGCCGCTGTAAAATGGAACCGAAAGCGGACTTCAGTTCAAAAAATACCGGAATTGACTTTTCAGCCTGGGTTGAACAGACAGAAGTTACACCAGAAGCACTTCCACTGCTGACAGGAAACGCTGATTTTCTGATCCTGGACAGATTTAAATACAAACCGGAACCCCGCTGGAATGATGTAATAAAGCCGTTTCTTGATATGATGAAGCCCTTTAACGGAAAATATATCATCAATTATCTTTCAACGGCAGGAGGGCTTAAAGGTCCAAAGAACAACGCAAAATACATTAACGCGAGATTTATGGAATATCAGCTAAAAAAAGGATATTATTACGGAACGATATACTCCGACTTTCCCTCCCGCGAACTTGTATGCAAAATAACCGAAACAAACTTTGAATAAAAGTAAACGCGCAGAGAAGATTAACTTCTCTGCGCTTACTTTTTGCTTAATATTATTTTGTGGTTTGGGTTTCAGGCAAATCAAGATTTTGAAGATTTTTAACCTCAGGGTCTTTTCTGCCCTCTTCCGTATCGCGGTAATACTGGGTAAAGGGCTTAAATCTTGCCTTCTCTTCCCATATCCGCTTAGCTGTGGGAGCCCATGCCGCCGCATAAGCGTCGCACTTGCCGCAAAGCTGATCCGCCGTCTCTTTTTCAATAAGATTAGTTGACTTTGCGCCGCTTATCTGAACAATTCTGCGAAGAGCCGTTGGGTTTTCAAGCATCGGACAGGGGCGAAGCATATTATCGTTAAACGGCTGACCCTTGTAATAAGAATAAAACAAAGGTGATTTAAGACATTCCTTAATAGTTTTTTCTCTTATATTAGAATCGCTGTAATGAACGAAAACGCAGGGCTCAACATCGCCCTCGGAATTGATATGAAAATAGTTTCTTCCTCCTGCAATACAGCCGCCTACAAACTCAGCGTCATTTTGGAAATCAACGGTAAAAATAGGCTTTCCGTTCTTTCCGTCACGGTTAGCGCGAATTCTGCGGAAAACGTGTTCCCTCTGTTCGGGAGTAAGCAGAAGTGATGTGTCAGCCCCGCTGCCAACAGGCATATAGTGGAAATACCATGCGTAACGGGCGCCGTTTTCAATCATCATATCGTAAAACTCGTCAGACGTTACAGCCTCGTAGTTCTGGGAGGTGTAGCAGACAGAAGTGCCGAAAAGACAGCCGTGTTTTTTAAGCATTGCCATCGCTTTAAGCGTATCTGCATAGGAGCCTTCTCCGCGGCGGGCGTCTGTTGTCTCCTCACTGCCCTCAACCGAAAGAGCAAGCCCCATATTGGCGCATGCCTTCATGTCCTCACAGAATTTATCGTCAACCAATGTTCCGTTTGTAAAGGCAAGGAAAAGGCAGTCCTTGTTTTCACGGGCAAGAGTCAGGATATCGTTTTTACGGATAAGCGGCTCGCCGCCTGTAAACATAAAGAAATGGGTTCCCAGTTCCTTACACTGGCTGATTATACTGCGCATCTCGTCAAGGGTAAGGTTGGACTTATGGCCGTATTCCGCCGCCCAGCACCCCTTGCAGCTTCTGTTGCACGCGCTTGTGGGGTCAAGAAGAACGACCCAGGGAATATTACAATGCTCCTGATCTCTCTTTGCACGAAGGTTTTTCGTGCCGAAATAGCCCAAGTCAATGGCAAAAGTTAAAAGGGCTTTGCGAAGCATATCAGGATCGAGTTCGTCCATAGCGCGGAACATATACTTGTGCCACACATTGTTCTCATCGCCGATAATCTCTATCGGCTTTGTAAAGGTGCTTGGCGGAAACATTCCGCCGGCAACAAACTTGCCGAAGCGCACCAGTTTCAGCATATTCCTGCGGGGATTTCTGTAAACGTATTTAAGCAGATGATCCCCAATTGAATAAAGCATTTTTCGATTGGTAAATGCCATTCTATCAACCTCATAGTTATACTGTTACATACTTTCGGGAACTGTTATCTTAAGCATGGTAAGTATGTTATAAATTGTGTTCTTAACAGCGGTGCAGAGATAGAGACGCGCCTGCATTAAGCCCTCGTCCTCAACCATTACGCGCTGTGCGTTATAAAATTTGTGGAAAAGAGTTGCAAGTTCAATAACGTAGTGGGTTATCTTTGCAGGGTCATAACTCTTTGCCGCCGTGACAATCTCGCCGGTAAGAGAAGCAAGATGACGGATAACTTCTCTTTCTTCAGGAGAGTTCAGTTTAAGCAGTTCTTCATCAGTGGGAGTGCGCAGAACAACGCCCTCGCTCTGAGCCTTTTTAAGGATTGAACAAATTCTCGCATGAGCATACTGAACATAATAAACAGGATTTTCGCTGGAGTTGCTGGCGGCAAGTTCCAGGTCAAAATCGAAATGAGAATTAGGCTCGCGCAGGTTGAAGAAAAATCTTGCGGCGTCTATCGGAATTTCCTCAAGAAGAGTTGTAAGCGTAATAGCTTTGCCCGAACGCTTTGACAGCTTAATTGTTTCGCCGTCTCTTACAAGACGTACCATCTGCATGATTACAACATCAAGACGGTCTGCGTCAAGCCCAAGAGCAGTAAGAGCCGCTTTCATTCTGGGAACATAGCCGTGGTGGTCTGCGCCCAGAACGTCTATCGCTTTGTCGTAGCCTCTTGTAACAAGTTTATTATAATGATAAGCAATATCAGGAACGATATATGTCGGAATGCCGTTTGCGCGAACAAGAACAATATCTTTATCATTGCCGAATTCGCTTGCCTTAAACCACAGAGCGCCGTCCTGCTCATAGGTAACGCCCTTCTCTTTGAGCGCGTTTATAACCGCGGCAACAGAGCCGTCATTATGAAGTGTTGACTCTCTGAACCATTTATCATACACAATCCTGTATGATTTCAAATCTCTTTCAAGGCCTTCAATATTTTTAGGAAGCGCAAAATCAACTAACGCCTTACGCCTCTCAGCGCTGTCAGCCTCAACATAGCGATCGCCGTATTGGGCGATGAAATTCTCAGCGTGTTCGATAATATCAGCGCCGTGATATGCGTCCTCAGGAAGTTCGGTCTCAGGCTTGAAATGCTGGAGATAACGCACTTCAAGAGATGTTGCAAACTTTTCAATCTGGTTGCCTGCGTCGTTTACATAAAACTCACGGTTTACGGAGTAGCCCGCCCACTGAAGAACGGAAGCAAGGCAGTCGCCGATTGCTCCGCCTCTTGCATTACCTATATGCATCGGGCCGGTGGGATTGGCGGAAACAAATTCAACAAGAAGTTTTTTGCCCTTGCCGTAATCCGATTTTCCGTAATCAGCACCGCTGTTTACAACGTCCTTAAGAATTTCTGCGTAAAACTTTCCTCCGAGATAAAAATTGATAAATCCCGGACCTGCGATTTCACAGCGTTCAAACAGAGTATCGTTCAGATCAAGGTGGCTTACGATGATCTCAGCAATCTGTCTCGGCGCTTTGCGGAAGCACTTCGCTCCCGCCATTGCAACATTGCTTGAGTAGTCGCCGTTTGCCTTATCCTTGGGAACTTCGATAATAAAAGCAGGCATCGGCACTGCGTCAAGCTCGCCTTCTGCCACCGCTTCTCCCAAAGCGTCCATTATTTTTTCCCGAAGCGTTGCTTCAGTCTCTTTAACAATTTTTGACATCTTTCTTCTCCTGTTTATCCTCAGCCGGCACCGTTTTCACGAAATTTCATATCAAGTTCATTTCGTGAAGTCAAAGTGCCGTTAATATCAATATCATATCCGAAATGACAGCTGCCCTCGGCGCCTTCTATCTGCATTTCAATGCTGTTGCCGAAAATTCCCATAAGCACATCGCCGTACTGGGTGCCGTAGCGGCAGAGATTTCGCTTTGACCTTTCAATAACAAGGCACGAACCAACGGAACCGCTGCGGGTTATCTCTACCCTGCTTCCGTCCTTAGCCAGTCTCACAGTCGCGCGGACAGGCGGCATCGGCGGCTCCTGCTCCTCGTTATAGCGAAAAACGTACTCGCTTTCGCTCTCGTCAAGGATTCCCACCGTTGTCATTTCAATTTTATCGCTCTGGCTGTCGATTCGCTGGGAACCGACAATCTCCATAATTACTTCCTTTTTCATATGTCACCGCCGCGCTCCAGCGCATAAGCCACAAGATGGTCGATAAGCTCGCTGTAAGGCACTCCCACAGCTTCAAAAAGTTTCGGATACATGCTTATCGGCGTCTGACCGGGTATCGTGTTGATTTCGTTGAGAAGAACGCGGTCGTCTTTATAAGTTACAAAGAAGTCGACACGGCTCAGTCCCTCACAGCCCATTGCTTTATAAGCCTTTACAGCCAGCGCTCTTACCTCTTCGATTTTTTCGGATGTAAGATCAGCCGGGATATGAAGTTCACTGGCAGGATTGTTGTACTTAGCGTCAAAATCGTAAAATTCTGCCGCCGCAACGATTTCTCCCACCTGAGCGGCAATCGGCTCGTCGTTGCCCATTACGGCGCACTCAACTTCGTGACCGTCAATAAACTCTTCGAGAACAACTTTTCTGTCCTCTCGAAACGCCTTTCCTATGCCCTTTTCCAGTTCGCTGTCGTCCCTAGCCTTTGAAATGCCAACTGACGAGCCGGCATTTGCAGGTTTTACAAAAATCGGGAAACCCAATTTTTCCGCCGCGCTTTTTCTGCACGCCTCAGGGTCCTTGCTGTACTCATAACGTGTAAATGAGCACCACTTCGCCTGGTCTATTCCCACAGCGTCTGTAACAGCGTTTGCAATAGCCTTATCCATGCAGACCGCTGAAGAAGTCATATCACAGCCGACAAACGGTATTCTTGCAAGCTGAAAAAGGCCCTGGACCGTTCCGTCCTCTCCGTTCTTGCCGTGGAGTATCGGGAAAACAGCGTCAAGCCTTATTGTTTTTCCGGAAGCGGTAACAACACCGTGGACAGAAGAATCCGGGCTGATATACGCCTTTTCAAGATCAGGCGACTGAAGCCACTTGTCTTCAGGCAGAAGATCAATATCTCCGTTATAAAGATACCATTCGCCTTCTTTGGTAATGCCAAGCAATACCAGATCGTATTTTTCTCTGTTTATCGCAGAAAGTATTCCTTTTGTTGAAACGGTGCTTATGTCGTGCTCAGAAGAGTTGCCGCCGAACAAAACACCGAGTGTTATCTTTTCCATGCCAAAAATGCACTCCGAATCCAAATTTTATTGTAATATTGTATCACATCTAAATATGCTAATCAACAGTAAAGTTATATTAAAAACAGAGTAAAAATATTAAATATTTGCCGCTTTTGTTCAAAATTTAGGCGAAGTAAAAAAATTTTAGTGACAAAGCGCCACTCAGATGGTATAATAATGCAAAGTATGCGTCGGCAAAGTTTTAACCGGCGATTTTTAAGGAGCAGTAAAATGGAACTTAAAAATGCTTTTTCGATAATTGAAAAACAACTGACAAATAAAAATAACGAACTCGGATTTAAGCGTTCATCGGCAGACGACAAATCTATTGTTTTCTCAGGCGATAAGGGAATGTACCGCCTTGTATATAATCCGGACGGCCCTGTTCTTGAATTTGACTGCGCTTACGAAACAGATGAAAGCGAAGCAAAGTGGAACACCGTTTCAAAGACTTTATTTGAACTTGAAGCAATAGAAGAGAGAGACGCAAAATCAACCGCAAACGAGATAAGCGACGAGATTACATCCCTTTTCGCGGCTCGCAAAAAGGTTGATCTTGACAAAATCAAGATGCCTAAAGCCGTTTCCAGAACAAAGGCAAAGAACGGCGCCATCAACTATGATACAGATTCTCTTGCAAACAGGTTCGGCGTTCTCTTCCCTGACCTCAAGGACGAAATTAAGCGCAACATTGCCGCTTACGGCGAATTTCTGCCGGAAACATTCTTCATGGAATACGGCACTCCAAGAGTTCTTGACGTGCTTCGCAACGGCAGTGACGCAGAAGTCAAAAAAATGTTTAAGATGCTCAACGAAGTATACGAAGACGGAACAAACGAAGTTCAGGACATCATCGGCGTTACTATTCTCGGCGAGATGAAGGGCGACAAAGAACTTATGGCCAGAGCGGACGAATACATGATTGAATATATGGCGGGTCCCGTTCACGAAATCAACAAACTCACCGCTAAAAACAGCCGCCTTACAAAGAAACTTAAAAATCCGCCTCCGTTTAAACCGAAAAAAGAGAAAAATATGCTTCAGAACGCCCTTACAGGTCAGATGAAGTAATATTCATTCTAATAAAAAACACAGCCCGGTTTGCTTCAAGCCGGGCGTTTTTATGCTTGATATTGTGAAACAATTGTCAATGTGTAGTGATTTTTTACAAATATACTCGGTTTCGCTTGACAAAAAGATTAACAATCGTATAATGGTATATACACGATTTTGTAAATCAAATGAAGAGACAAGGAGATATTTTGATTATGGCAAGAGTTTACAATTTCAGCGCGGGCCCTTCAACACTGCCCGTACCGGTACTTGAACAGGCTGCAGCAGAAATGCTGGATTATCAGGGCAGCGGCCAGTCCGTTATGGAAATGAGCCACCGCTCAAAGGTTTTTGACAAAATAATTAAAGACGCGGAAGCTCTTATGCGCGAGCTTTACAACGTGCCCGACAATTACAAGGTTCTGTTTTTGCAGGGCGGCGCTTCAGCTCAGTTTTCAGCAATTCCGCTGAACTTTATGAACGGCTCAGGCAAGGCTGACTATATCATCACAGGTCAGTGGGCAAAGAAGGCTTTCCAGGAAGCCCAGAAATACGGCGATGTAAAGGCTGCCGCTTCTTCCGCCGACAAGACATTCTCTTATATTCCAAAGACAAAACCCGAAGATTTCCGTGATGACGTTGACTACGTATATATTTGTATGAACAACACCATTTACGGCACAGTATACAAAGAACTGCCCCCTGTAGGCGACAAAGTTCTTATTGCAGACATCTCATCCTGTGCACTTTCAGAGCCGCTTGACATCAGCAAGTTCGGAATGGTTTACTTTGGCGCTCAGAAGAACGTTGCTCCCGCTGGTCTTGTTGTGGCTATCATCCGCGAAGACCTTCTCGGCAACGCCCGCGACATAACTCCCGTTATGATGAACTACAAAGTTCAGGCAGACGCCGACTCCCTTTACAACACACCGCCCTGCTGGACTATCTATATCTGCAAACTCGTTCTTGAATGGATTAAAGAACTTGGCGGACTTGAAGCAATGAAAGAGAGAAACGAAAAGAAAGCAAAAATTCTTTACGATTTCCTCGATTCATCTGAAATGTTCAAGGGCACAGTCGTTCCCGAAGACCGCTCTCTCATGAACGTTCCTTTCGTAACAGGCGACGAAGAACTTGACGCTAAATTCGTAAAAGAAGCAACAGACGCAGGTTTCGTTAACCTTAAAGGTCACAGAACAGTAGGCGGAATGCGCGCTTCTATCTACAACGCAATGCCCATCGAAGGCGTTGAAAAACTCGTTGAATTCATGAAGAAATTTGAGGAGGAGAATAAATAATGTATCAGATTAAGACCCTCAATAAAATTTCAAACGTTGGTCTTTCAAAGTTTGATAAAGAAAAATATGTTTACGGCGACAACGTTGAAAATCCGGATGCAATAATGGTGCGCTCCGCTTCCATGCACGAAATGGAGATGCCAAAATCTCTGCTGGCTATTACGAGAGCAGGCGCAGGCGTTAACAACATTCCCGTTGCAGACTGCGCAAAGCAGGGCATCGTAGTTTTCAACACTCCCGGCGCAAACGCAAATGCGGTAAAAGAACTTGTTATCTGCGGAATGCTTCTTTCAAGCCGTAAAGTCACCCGCGCTATCGACTGGTGCAAAACCATCAAGGACGAAGGTGACAATGTAGGCAAAACAGTTGAAAAGGGCAAGTCCGCTTTCGCAGGTCCCGAAATTAAGGGCAAGACCCTTGCTGTTATCGGCCTCGGCGCTATTGGCCGCCTTGTTGCAAACGCAGCGGTCGACCTTGGAATGAACGTTATCGGTTACGACCCGTTCCTTGCAGACGCTTCCGTTCTTAAAGCAGGCGTTACTGTAAACAACAATCTTGACGAGGTATTCCCTCAGGCTGATTATATCACTGTTCACGTTCCGCTCACACCGGACACCAAGGAAATGATCTGCGCTGAAAACATCGCAAAGATGAAGGACACTGTTAGAGTTCTGAACTTCGCAAGAGGCGACCTGGCAAACTCTCAGGACATCATCTCCGCTCTTGAAGACGGAAAGATGGCGGCTTATGTTACCGACTTCCCCAACGCTGAACTTATCGGCGTTGACGGCGTTATCGCAATCCCCCATCTCGGCGCTTCTACTCCCGAAAGTGAAGAGAACTGCGCTTCAATGGGCGCTCTTGAACTGATTGATTACCTTGAAAACGGAAACATCAAAAACAGCGTTAATATGCCTGCCGTTTCTATGGCAAGAACAGGCGTTTCAAGAATTACGGTTATCCACATTAACCAGCCCAACATGATCGCTACTATCACAGACACAATCTCAAAAGACGGCGTAAACATCGCCTCATTTGAAGATAAGAACAGAGGCGAGATCGCTTACAGCATTATTGACGCAGACAGCGAGATCAGCGCCGCAGTTATTGCCGATATTGAAAAAATCGACGGCGTTATCCGAGTTCGTGTAATTGACTGATTGACAAAACCTGTCAAAGGCTGTATAATATGTGACGAAATCGGCGAAAAGCCGCTTTCTGATACCGGTTTTTACCGGACGCAATAAGTCAGGGGTGCCGAAAGGCTGAGATTATACCCTTCTAACTAATCCGGTAATGCGGATGAAGGAAGACGATATAGCGAAACATTTACGCGCCCCTCAGTGAGGGGCGCTTTTTCTTTTGGCTTATTGTTAAAATCACAGCGGAAACACCGCAGGAAAGGAGAAAAAACATGAAAGCCAGTGTAGCAATTCAGGTATTGCCCAAAACCGACAGCGAAGACGAACTTATTCGCATTGTAGACGAGGTTATCGCCTACATTAAGAGCACGGGGCTCAACTGCTCCGTAGGCCCCTTTGAAACAACAATCGAAGGCGAAAGTTACGACCAGCTTATGGAAATCGTGGCAAACTGCCAGAAAGTTGCCGTCAAAGCAGGTTGTGAAAGCGTAAGCGCTTACGTTAAAATCGTTTACAACCCCGAAGGCGAGGTTCTTACCATTGACAAGAAAATCACCAAACATCATCAATAAGATTGCGCCGGTGACGGCTCTTGCCGTCATCATTCTGATATGGTACATATGCTGCGATTTTGAGGTGGTACCGGCTTATATGCTGCCGTCCCCCACCGACGTATGGAACGCGTTTTTTGACAATTTCGGAATAATGATGCAGCAGGCGAAGGTAACGCTTCAGGAAGCCGTTTACGGGCTGGGTATAGGCGTTGCTTTGGCGTTTGTTGTTGCAGGGCTTATGGACCGCTTTACTTTTCTTTACAAAGCGATATATCCGATACTTGTTATAACACAGACTATACCCACAATCGCCATCGCCCCGCTTCTCGTTTTATGGATGGGTTTCGGCATGGCGCCGAAAATAACGCTTGTTGTTATCACAACGTTTTTCCCCATTTCTATCGGACTGCTGGACGGTTACCGCAGCGCGGACAATGATGAAATCAACATGATGCGCTCAATGGGCGCAAACAAGCTCCAGATTTTCAGGCACATAAAACTGCCTTCAGCGACAGCCTCGTTTTTCTCAGGGCTGAGAATATCCGCTTCATACGCTATAGTAGGCGCCGTCATTTCAGAATGGCTGGGCGGATTTGAAGGTCTGGGCGTTTACATGACCAGGGTAAAAAAGGCTTACGCTTTTGACAAAATGTTTGCAGTAATAGTATTTATATCGGTTATCAGCCTTTTGCTGATGGCTTTTGTCGGACTGCTTCAAAAAGCGGCGATGCCCTGGGACAGGAAGAACAGGAAAGGAAAAGAAATTAAATGAAGAAAAAAATTCTGGCGGCTCTTATGGCAGGCGTTTTGGCAGTATCACTCGCCGCCTGCAGTAATTCAGATGCTGATAAAAAAACTACAGAAACCGAAGAAAAGACAGACATCACCGTCTGCCTTGACTGGACACCAAACACAAACCACACAGGAATGTACGTTGCTCTTGAAAAGGGCTATTACGCTGAAGCAGGACTTAACGTTACTATAGTTCAGCCTCCGGAAAACAGCACGGCAGTTCAGCTCTGCGCCGCAGGCCAGGCTCAGTTTGCCGTTGACGCCCAGGACACCCTTGCGGCTGCTTTTACATCTGACACTCCTCTTGACGTAACAGCCGTTGCCGCTCTTATCCAGCACAACACATCAGGCATTATGTCAAAGGCAGGTTCCGGAATGGACAAGCCTGCAGGTCTTACAGGCAAAACTTACCTTACATGGGATTCACCTATTGAAAAGGCAATGATGGAAAACGTCGTTAACGGAGACGGCGGAAACTGGGACAAAGTTACCCTTGAGCCCAACACTGTTACAGACGAAGCGCAGGACGTTCAGCACAATCCCGATCACGCTATCTGGGTATTCTACGGCTGGGGCGGCATTAACGCCGAGGTCAACAAAATCGACGTTGATTTCTTCTATTTCAAGGACATCAACAAGACATTCGACTATTACACCCCTGTCCTTATCTCAAACAACACATTCCTTAAAGAAAACAGCGACGCCGCAAAAGCATTTCTTGCCGCTACCGCAAAGGGTTATGAATACGCCATTTCCAACCCCGAAGACGCGGCAAACATCCTTATTGCTTCTGATGAGACCGGCTCTCTTAAAGGCAGTGAAGCACTGGTTACCGCAAGCCAGAAATGGCTCGCAGACCAGTATATCGCAGACGCGGAAAAATGGGGCTACATTGACCCGGCAAGATGGAACGCGTTTTACGACTGGCTTTACGACAGCAAGCTCATCGAAAAAGATTTAGGCGAAAACTGCGGATTTACAAACGATTATTTGGCTTAAGTATGGAAATTTTATCTGTTGAAAAAATTAAAAAGAGTTTCGGCGACAGAACAATCATAGACGACGTCAATCTTTCGCTTCAGAAGGGAGAGCTTGTCTCTCTTCTGGGCGTAAGCGGCGCAGGAAAGACGACGCTTTTCAACTGTATTTCAGGAATTTTAACTCCCAACAGCGGAAAAATAGTCCTTTCTGGCGAAGATATTACGGGCAAGCCCGGCAGAATAAGCTATATGCTCCAAAAGGACCTGCTGCTTCCTTATAAAAAGATTATTGACAACGTTTCTCTTCCCCTGCTTCTTTCCGGAATGAAAAAGAAAGAAGCGCGAGAAAAAGCCGCCGCTCATTTTGAATCCTTCGGAATAGCCGGAACGGAAAACTGTTATCCCGCCGAATTATCAGGCGGAATGAGACAGCGCGCGGCTTTGCTCCGCACATATCTTGCGTCGTCAGGCGTTGCGCTTCTTGACGAGCCTTTCAGCGCGCTGGACACGATAACGCGTTCCGCCATGCACACATGGTATCTTTCCGTAATGGAGAAAATAGATTTATCAACGATTTTCATTACCCACGACATTGACGAGGCAATACTCCTCTCAGACAGAATACTTATTCTGTCCGGTTCACCCGGTACAATAGCAAAAGAAATTGTTATCGAAGAGCCTAAACCCAGGCGAAAAGATTTTAACCTGACGAAAGAATTTATTGAATACAAAAAGCAGGTAATCTCCGCTCTAGGCAACGTTATATAACAACAAAAGGGTCTGTCCTGCAAGTGCAGGTCAGACCTTTTTTATAATTCATGCAACAAAAATACGCTCCCGCCGAAAACAGCAGGAGCGCTTATTTTTTATCAGTTTAGCCGTTGTTCTTAACAGACTCTGTAATAGTCTTGGTGCTGGCTTCACGGCCGTATTTATCAATAAGAGCCGCGTTTGCAGGACCGTGGGTAAGACAGCCTGCGCCGCCGATACAACCGGGAGTACACGCCATACCCTCAATAAAGTTGTTCTTGAGCACGCCTTTTGACGCTTTCATAAGCGCCTTCTTACACTCGGCAATACCGCCGCAGACAATTGGATTATACTCAAAATCTTCAAGCCCGAGTTCCTCTTTAGCCTGCTTTACAGCCTCTGCAAGTCCGCCGCTGCGGGCAAATATACGTCCGAAGTAAGTTGCAGTGTCAAGTTCTTCATCAGGCAGTTTGTCCATCTCAATATCACGGGAGTCAACAAGCGCCTGGAGTTCCTCAAATGTAAGACAGCTGTCAACATACTTGCTTACAGTATCTTTCTTGATTTCCATTTTCTTTGCTGTGCAGGGTCCTATGAAAACGAGTCTGCAATCAGGCTCTTTCTCTTTGATTGCCTTGGCAATTGCGCCCATAGGCGAAAGATTTGAGCTGATATTATCCTTAAGAGTTGGGAAATTGCGCTGTACATATGTAACAAACGCCGGGCAGCAGCTTGAAGTAAGGAAGCCTTTTTCAGCAAGTTCCTGACATTCGTGATATGCTACTATATCAGCGCCGGCGGCAACTTCAAACACCTTTTCAAAGCCGAGAGCCTTTATTGCGGAAACTACCTGGCCAGTGGTTGCATAATTAAACTGGGAATAAATAGCAGGAGCAACGAGAGCGTAAACCTTTCTTCCGCCTTCTTTTGACGCTTCCTTGATATAATTGATAACCTCAACGATATAAGACTTATCAACACAAGCGCCGAAGGGGCAGGTATAAACGCAGCTGCCGCAGGACAGGCACTTATCATTATCAATGGTTGCGGCGTGGTTTTCTGCTGAAGAAGCATGGCTGATAGCTCCAACGGGGCACGCACGCTCACAGGGACGAATATAATTGTGGATAGCACCGTAAGGGCATACCTCGGCGCACTTTCCGCAGTTAACGCATTTATCCTTATCAATAACGCATTTCTGGTCAGCGTCAAATGAGATAGCGCCGACACGGCAAGCCTCTTCACAGCGGTGAGCAATACAGCCGCGGCACATATCAGTAACCTTATAGCCGCCTACGGGGCATTCGTCGCAGGCAATCTTGATAACTTCGATAACATTCGGATTGCTCTTGTCGCCGCCAATAGCGAGTTTAAGTCTTTCGGAAACAATAGCGCGCTCCTTGTAAACGCAGCAGCGCATTGTGGGCTTGTCATCCTTAACGATTGTTGCCGCAATCTCGTTGAACCACTTAAAAGCGGAAATGTTATCCTCATCCCCAGCCTCAAAGTAATGACGAGCAACCTCGCGCAAAACGGTGTATTTCAACTGCTGAACTTGGGTATCAAATACGTTTTTGTTCATTCTGTTTCTCCTTATCATGCCGCAAAATCGGCGTACTGTAAAATACTCGAATTTTGTGCCGAGCATTTCACTCCAGAGTGATTTTAACATAAATGTGAATAAAAATAAAGAGAAATTTACAATTTGGTACATTTACAAATTTTTCAAGATAATATATAATATAAAATGCAAGGTATAATCGGCATAAAATCGGCCATTATACAAGAATTTTTTATTACAAAGGAGCATGATTTATATGGTAAACAGATTTGTACTCAACGAGACAAGCTACCACGGAGCAGGTGCAATCAAAGAGATTGCAGGCGAAGTAACCGGCAGAGGTTTCAAAAAATGCTTTGTTTGCTCCGACCCGGATCTTATTCGTTTCGGAGTTACAAAAAAAGTTACTGACGTTCTTGAGGGAGCAAATATCGACTATGAAATTTACAGCGATATCAAAGCTAACCCCACCGTTGAAAACGTTCAGTCAGGAGTAAAGGCTTTTCGCGCGTCAGGCTCTGACTGCATTATCGCCATCGGCGGCGGCTCTTCAATGGACACCGCAAAGGCCATCGGAATTATTATTAAAAACCCCGAGTTTGAGGATGTTATTTCTCTTGAGGGCGTTGCTCCCACAAAGAATAAATGCGTTCCCATTATCGCAGTTCCCACAACCGCCGGCACTGCCGCTGAGGTTACAATCAACTATGTAATCACCGACAGCGCGAAAAACAGAAAGATGGTCTGCGTTGACGTTCACGATATTCCCGTTGTAGCCGTAGTTGACCCGGACATGATGTCTTCAATGCCGAGAGGCCTTACCGCCGCAACAGGCATGGACGCTTTGACCCACGCTATCGAAGGATACATAACAAAAGGCGCATGGCAGATGAGCGATATGTTCCACCTGAAGGCAATCGAAATCATTTCAAAGAACCTCAGAGGAGCGGTTGAAAACACCCCCGAAGGCAGAGAGGGGATGGCTCTCGGCCAGTACATTGCAGGAATGGGCTTCTCTAACGTAGGCCTTGGCATTGTTCACTCAATGGCGCACCCACTGGGAGCTGTTTATGATACTCCCCACGGCGTTGCAAACGCTATCATTCTTCCCACAGTTATGGAATACAACGCTCCCGCAACAGGAGAAAAATACCGCGATATCGCAAAGGCAATGGGCGTTGAAGGCGTTGACGCAATGAGCATTGAGGAAGCACGCAAGGCGGCTATTGACGCTGTAAAACAGCTTTCTAAGGATGTGGGCATCCCCGCAGACCTTAAGGAAATCGTAAAACCCGAAGACGTTGATTTCCTTGCCCAGAGCGCATACGACGACGCCTGCCGTCCCGGCAACCCGAGAGACACCAGCGTTGCGGAAATCAAAGAACTTTATCTTTCACTTATGTAAGCAATAACCGACGCGCGGCTGAGGATTACCTCGGCCGCGTTTTGCATTTAAGTTTGATTGTAACCGTTCTGTCAGTATTGTTAATATATTTTATGTTGTAAAATCATGTCGTTTGTGCTATTATTGTCTCGAAATCTTAAGACATACAGATATTATTCTGTTAATTTTATTGGAAGAAGGCTAGATTTATGGTTATTTCAGACAGCATACGCTACGTAGGCGTAAACGACAACGACATCGACCTTTTCGAAGGTCAGTACATTGTTCCCAACGGTGTTTCCTATAACTCATATCTCATCAAGGACGAGAAAACAGCTCTTTTGGACACTGTTGACATTCACAAATACGACGAATGGGAAAAGACCCTTGAGGCTGAACTCGGCGGCAAGGCTCCCGATTATCTCGTTATCCACCACCTTGAGCCGGACCACGCCGGAAGTATTGTTAAGATTATTGAAAAATATCCCAACATTACTCTTGTGGGCAACGCAAAGACATTCGCAATGCTTCCTCAGTTCTTTGAGATCAGCGACAGCGTTGAGAAACTGACGGTAAAAGAGGGCGACACTCTTGCTCTGGGAAGCCACACTCTTACTTTCATTATGGCTCCGATGGTTCACTGGCCTGAGGTAATGGTAAGTTACGAAGAAAGCGAAAAGGTTCTTTTCAGCGCCGACGCTTTCGGAAAATTCGGCTCTATCGGAACAGACGAAGACTGGGCTTGCGAAGCAAGAAGATATTACTTCAACATCGTTGGCAAATACGGCGCTCCCGTTCAGACTTTGCTTAAAAAAGCCGCTAATCTTGAAATCGCCAAGATCTGCCCACTCCACGGTCCTGTTCTTGACAGCGATCTTGATTATTACCTGGGTCTTTATCAGACATGGAGCAGTTACGCTCCCGAAAAAGAGGGCGTATTTATTGCTTACGCTTCAATCTACGGCAACACAAAGAACGCCGCTATGATGCTTAAAGATATGCTTGAAGAAAAGGGCGTTAAAGTCGCAGCCGCAGATCTGGCAAGAGACGATATGGCAGAATGCATTGAAGACGCGTTCAAATACTCAAAACTTGTTTGCGCAGCTTCAAGCTATGACGGAGGCGTTTTCCCGCCCATGGCAGAATTCCTTCATCACCTTAAGAGCAAGGCTTACCAGAACCGCACAGTTGCTCTTATTGAAAACGGAAGCTGGGCTCCCTGCGCCGCAAAGGCAATGAGAGCTGAACTTGAAGGAATGAAAAACGTTACTATCGCAGAAAAGACAGTAACTATCAAATCAGCTGTTAAAGAGGCAGACAAAGAGGCTCTCAAAGCCCTGGCAGAAGAAATTTCCTGCTGAGCGGAGGAAGTACTATGACTGTTTACGTTAACGGGGATTTTATATCTTTCGACGAGAACGACACTACTTACAGCATAATGGTTGAGGACAGGGGCAAAATCGCCTATATGGGTTACAACACTCCCCTTTGCTACCGAGACGCGAAATCCGTTGACCTTGAGGGCAAGGCGGTGGTTCCCGCCATCAACCGCTGCATTGAAATTGAGGCAAAAGGCGCAACCTGCAGTGTTCTGCGGGAGGGAGAAAGCGCGGATTTTGCAATTCTCGACAAAAACATACTTAAAAACGACGATGCTTCGGTACTCCAGGTCTTTGTAAAAGGCAGAGACGTACGCAGAAGCCTGTTTCCACATTTTTCATTATGAAAATTTTGCTTATTGCGGACGTGCACGATAAACTTTTCGGAAGTTTAAAAACAATCCGAGAACTGAAAAAGGTCGTTTCTTCAACGAAATGCGACCTTATCGTCTTTCTCGGCGACACGGTGCACGGACCGTCAACTCCGCATTTTATTTATAAAAAAAGACTTCATCGGGCAGTTTCCGTTGCCTGCGGTAAGCCTTTTGCAACGGTTTTCGGCAACCACGACGACGAGTGTTCCACCACCAAAGAGGAAATCCTCGGCTGGCTTAAAGAAGAACCGAATTGTCTTACAAAGGACCGCAACTACTTCCTTGATTACGGCGACACCAGACTTCTGTTTATTGACAGCGGAAGCTACTGCAAAGGCGACGAAAGCGGCTACGCCTACGTTGACACAAAAACGATAAAATGGGCGAAGGAAGTATCTTACGGAAAGAGAACTATCCTATTTCAGCACATTATTATGCCTGATATCATGGAGCTTATTGAGGAGTCCGGCGAACAAAAAGACGGCTTTGTTAAGGACGGAGGCAAGTGGTACAGATTTAAGGACGGTGTTTCTTTTATCGGTTCTCTGGGAGAGCGCCCGTGCCCTCCTGATTTTAACAACAGACAGTTGGAAGAACTGAGAGAAAACGTCTGCTGCGCCGTTTTCGGCCATGACCATCTAAACGATTTTGAACTTGACGTTCAGGGCGTAAGATTTATTCAATGCGCCGGAGCAGGCTCAAACAGTTATGACCGCAGTCATCCGTCGTCAGTCAAACTGCTTGACACGAACACGCTTGAAACAATTAAAATACCTGTCGGCTGACAGTAAAAAACACGATGAAAAGCATTTGCCTTTCATCGTGTTTTTGTTTTATCCGTTAAAATCTGATTGATGCAAAGATACCGTAATGGTCGCTGACATATCCGTTTGAAATATCATCCAGTATCGCATATCTTTCAACAGTCTCTGCCGAGGTGAAAATATGGTCGATAGGCGCCGAAGAAGCGTCGTCCAGTTTGCCCCATTCGGTATAAGTAACGTGAGGTTCATCCGCCTGCTTTGCGATTTTACTTGCGTCGCCGAGGACTTCAGACGCGCTTTTGTAAGCTAATCCGTCCTGGGTCTGATTAAAGTCGCCTGTAAGCACAGTTTGGGCTCCGGGATATTTTTCCTGAAGTTCCTGCATCTTTTCCAGTATTACGCCCATACCGAAATTTTGAGCCTCTTCCGAAGCATTGTCAAGGTGGGTATTCATATGGATATACTCGCACCCGCCGTCCTTAGCCTGCAAAACAACATAAGAACAAACGCGGTTGCAGCCTGCTACTGAATAGCGGCTTTCAATCTCCGGCGTTTCGGACAGCCAAAAAGTGTTTTCCTCTACGCACTCGTATTTATCCTTGAGCCAGAAAACAGCGTTCATCTCGCTCTTTTTCTCATTTTCGTCGCTGCCGCGCTGAACGCCGTAACTATCGTAATCAGGCATAAGTTCAGAAAGTTTACTTAGCCAGTCGGAATTCATCTCCTGGGTTCCGATAGAGTCGGGCTTTACCGAGTTCATATAAGAAGCAAACAGTTTTACCCTCTTTGCGCTGGTTCCCTGAATAATATTTCCCCAGGGCGCCGCAACGTTGAAAGAAACAACATTTACGCAGTCGCTGTAAGAATTCAGGTCTGTTTTATATTCTTTGGCGGAACAGCCGCAGAAAGCAAACGCAATTACCGCCGCAAGAAAAAGCGATATGTACTTTTTCATCAGTCTTCCTCCTGTTTCCACGGAAGAGGTTTCTGCTTCTTGGCGCAGTATTTTTCCACAAGGTGTGCTTTGTCGATTTTACGAACAAAATTCCAGATTGTATCCACCTCGCGCTTCGCGTTTTCGGCGTCCTGCTCAAGTCTTTCGCTCATATTGTAATAAAGCAGATTAACGCCGCACTTCGGGCAGTTGGATTTCATATAAAAAGGACTGAGTTTCTGTCCGCACTTGGGGCATTTATTATTCATTAACCGCACCTCCCGAAGAAACCTGCTTTGCCAGTTCGTCGCGGCGCACCGCCATTTCGCTTCTTATCTTCTTTAACTTATCTCCGCGCAGATCGTAGAAGAAATACGGAATTACCGAGATCAAACCTGCAACATTCGGAATGATAGTAAAGAAAGTCCAGAGCCAAAATTCTGTCGGTCTGCCTGCGGCGGAAGTGCACTGGGCAATGGTCTCAGTAGTACCGTCTGCAAGCGTCTTTTCCGTAACGATATAGCCTATAACAGGAAGAAGAGCCGTTGCGATAGACGTAGAAAGGCTGGAAGAAAGCTTGTTGACAAAGGTCAGCACGGAAAACGCCATGCCTTCGTTGCGCACGCCAGTTTTCCATTCCATGTAGTCAACCGTGTCGCCTATCATCTCAGTTGGCACGATCATATTTATTGTTATAACAATATTAAGAACTATATTCTGTACCGCCAAAATCGGGATAGCGACATACCACGTTTCATAGTGGTTAAATCCGATAAGGAAAGCCACCGTACCGATTATCGCCTTTACAACAGCAATTCCGAAAATAATTTGTCTGTTGTCAAACTTCTTTTTGATAATCGGAAGCACAAGATAACCGATATATCCGCCTATTCCGCCGAGGAATGAGACAACGGTGCTCCAGGTCATATAGTCCAGCACTTCCGTATAATAATAACCGCCGAAAACGGAAGCAATGGAAGAAACCGTCCCCAGGACGTTGCCCAGAATTATAAGCTGAAGCGGTCTGTTCTTAAAAAGATATTTAAAGCCGTCAAAAATACTGCTTTCCTCAACTGGCTGAACTACACGCTCTTTTGTAAACAGTCCTGCAAGGCTGAAAAGTCCCAGTATCATTACAGCGGAAACAACGCCCATAAACGCGAAAACGTCCTTGAGCGACCAGCCGATTTTGCCGTTATTGCTCAGGTCCATAAGGGCAGGAAGCATAACAGAAGAGGAAATGCCGCCGATAATGCCGCTTATAAAACGTGCAGTAGAGATAGCGCGTGTTCTGTCAGAGGGAGACGGGCTGATTGCGGCGCTGAGACCCCAGAAAGGCACGTCGCCCATGGTATAGAAAAACTCCCACAGGATATAGGAAATGTACATATAGACAATTTTAACAGTTGTCTGGTGAACGTCCTGAAGAAGTATCGGCCCGCTCCAGAAAAGTATCGTCACTATCGACAGCGGAATAGGAACAATAAGCAGATACGGTCTCAGCTTTCCGTAGCGCGTTCTCGTCTTATCTATAATTCCACCCATTAACGGGTCGTTTATCGTGTCCCAGATACCGAGAACAAGAATCATCGTTGCCACGGCTCCGCTGGGTATGCCGAATACTTTTATGAAAAATATCGACAGAAATGAACCTTGAAAAAGGTTATAACTGAATACCTGGCCTGCGTTTGCAAATCCGTAGGCAAGGTTTTCCCTAACGCCGACGTAGCGGACCTCTTTTCCCTGTTTTTTCTCTTTTGTTTCTTCCATTTTTCTCCCCCAAATCAAACCCTGTTTATCGGTTCTTCACTGTTTTGTATTCGGATAATATTTTTCAATACACCCTGATACAACTTGCTCACAGTCGCTGAGGAAAGTCCCCCTATATGCGGTGAAAACAAAATTTTATCTTCTATTCTTTTGTAATTAGTATGCTTATACTTGATGTATCGATTTTAATAATTCAATACCCGTTTTTGTTTTAAATATTTTTTCTATAAAATTTCTTATATCTTCAACGGAATAATTGCTGCTGTTTCAAGAGCTTTTAA
>URGA01000021.1 GCA_900547275.1 uncultured Oscillospiraceae bacterium
ATACCGCCTATAATAGAAACCGCGTGGCCTATCGTTTTAGGAAGTCTGAGCCCCGCTTCCCTCATTATTTCATAAAAAACAAGCGTCATAATTGCCTCGCTCATAAGAGGAAGAGGAGTTTTGTATTCCGCTGAAGCTATTGTAAACAAAAGATTAGTAGGGACAAGCTCCTGGTGGAACGTGCCCAGAGCAACATAAAAGCCTGGCAGGAAAACCGAAATAACAAAGCAGAAATATTTAAGCGCTCTGATAAAGCCACCATAAAACGGCGGATAATCATAATCATCCAAAGACTGGAAATTATCGCTGAACAGATACGGCACATACATAACGGCAGGCGTTCCCTCAACCATTACCGCTACTCGTCCTTCATAAAGTTTTGAAGCCAGGACGTCGGGGCGCTCGGTCGTTCCCACCGCAGTAAAGAAAGTACGTATATCCGTATCAATAAACGGCTGGAGAGAGCCGAAATCGGACACGGTGTTCAAGTTTGCCCCCTTAAGCCTGCTTTCCACCTGCTCAACAAGTTCTTTTGAAGCTCTGTTGTCAATATAAGCAATAGCGACAGGGGTGGGCGCGGCGTTGCCGAGTTTCAGTTGTTTTATTTTAAGGTGGTGGGTCTTCATGCGTTTTCTAAGCAGAGCCTTGTTGTCGTTAAGAGATTCTATAAAACTTTCCTTAGCGCCTCTTACGTTATTTTCGTTCTGAGGGTCTGAAGTAATGCGCTTCTGCCAGCCCTGAATACCCATAGCCATTGCCTTCGGGCATCCGTCAAGCATGAACACGCAGAAACCGCACATGAGAAAATAATAAGCGTCGTCGTAAGTATACGCTTCGTTGAGCTCAACAGAATTGATACACGTTGTTTTCAACTTTTCATAGTGATCCATAGGCGACTGAAAATCTATTTTTGCCTGCAAAACGGGATTTACAATCATTTCAGACAGCTGAAGAGAATTTATCAGACCGTCCATTACTGCAAAAAAGCATTTTTTGCCGTCAGTATACGCTTCTTTTATCAAAAAATCAGAGCAGTCGGCAAAATCGGTCTTGAATTTTTGAATATTAACTTTTATATCCGCGTCTAAATTTTCCAAAATATATCACCCGTAAATAATTTTGGCATATTCAGCCTTTTTATTCACAAAATAGGTTTGGTGATAAAATGACGGTTACATTAATTCGAGCAGTGATTATTTATATTTTTGTAGTGCTGGCAGTGAGAGTAATGGGAAAGCGCCAGATAGGCGAACTTAAACCCCATGAACTGGTAATAACAATTCTTGTCAGCCAGATTGCGTCAATTCCTCTCCAGGACAACGCAATGCCTCTGGCAAACTCTCTTATACCGCTTCTGATTTTAATCAGTTTTGAAATTATCGCTTCAATAATTTCCATGAAAAGCATCAAATTCAGAAACGCGCTTCAGGGCAAACCGATATTCGTAATACGCCACGGAAAGCTGGACGAAAAACAGATGCGCCGACTTAGGTTTACAATGGACGACCTGGTGGACGCTCTGCGCCAGAAAGACGTGTTTGACATTTCTCAGGTTGAGGACGCCGTTGTTGAGACAAACGGTTCTCTTTCAGTTTTGCTGAAACCCGAATACGGCCCGGTTACTCCCCAGCAGCTTAATCTTGAAGTGGAGGACGACGGAATGCCTGTAGTAATTGTTATGGACGGAAAGCCGGTAAGCGAATACTTCGGCGCTGAAAAAATCAAAAATTCAGAAATTGAACTTCTGCTGAAAAAGCACAATCTTCAGGCAAAAAAAATAATGCTGCTGACGGTTGACGACAGCGGCAATCTTTACGTTATTGATAAGGAGCGAAAACAATGAACAGATTATGGTTTGCGTTTATTTTCATAACTGCTGCCGTTTTGCTTTGCACTTATGAACAGCACACGGTTAAAACAACATTTGAAAATATTGACACTATACTTGGAACGGTGGAAATCGCCGCCCAGGAGGAGGACTACGACACCGTTGACAAAAAATGTCGCCAGCTTGAAAATCTTTGGACGGAAAAATACCCCCATCTTGCGGCAATGATTCATCATTCTCAGCTCACTGAATTAAACACAACAATTCTTTCCCTGCGCATTCTTTCCAAAGAAAAAAACGATGATCTTGCGTCCGCAATCCAGGAAGCCGAAAACCAAGCCGAAGCCATATACGACGAAAGCAGAGTGACACTTGACAATATATTCTGATTATTGATATAAAAAATCAATCTGAAAGACAAAAAATCCCGGACCTCTGGGCCCGGGATAAATTATTATTACATACCTGAAATAGCAGAAAATGACGCCATATTCATTACCAATGCTAAAACGAATGAAAGGCATCCTACAACTATTCCGGCAATGCAAAGTCCGTTGGCAGTAGAATACTTATCACTGCGGTATTCCGGCGGAATTTTACCGAGTTTTGATTTACCGATGCCGCCGCAGATCCAGCCAACAAGGGGAATAAACAATCCCACGATAATAGCAACAATGCCCAGCGTTTTTGCGCTGTTTTCGTCCTTAGCGTAGTCAACGCCCGGGTAGCCCGGCTGGCCGTAAGGCGCCTGACCGTATGGCGGCTGCTGAACGTATGGGTTTTGCTGGTTATACTGATTTTGCTGAGCGTAGGACTGCTGATCAGCATATGGCTGAGAATACTGCTGCTGGGGCTGTTCATAAACGTTGCCGTTTTGAGCATTATTATCAGACGCTGCCTGGGTATATTCAGCCGCATTTGCTGTCTGCTCCGTGTTAAGCTGTGCTCCGCACTGCGGACAGAAAGTCGCGCCCTCTCCTACCTGGTAGCCACAATGTGTACAATTCATTTTTCTCTCTCCTTATGTATAAATAATTATAACAGTCAGGCTTGCGCCTGCGCTATCCGTTTTAAATGGGTTATTTTATTTGATATAACCCGTTATTCCGTCGATCTGAATAAGCTCCGCTTCGCTGAGAGGCTCAAAATCAAGCGCCGCAATATTCTCCATAAGCTGTGCTTTAGAATGAACGCCAACCAAAACGGAAGTAATATCGCTGTCCTTCAAAAGCCATTGAACAGCCATCTGTGACAGCGTTTGGCCTCTTTTGTGAGCCATGTCGTAAAGCTGTTTTATCTGGAAAGCACGCTTTTCGTCGTAGCCTACGCGCTTTTGAAGGTCTTCATTCCCGTAAAGGCGTGACTTTTCGGGTATTCCCTTTGCGTACTTATCTGAAAGCTGGCCTTGGGCAAGAGGTGAAAAAGCAATAATACCCTTTCCCTTGTCAACCGCTTCTTTTTTCAACTCGTTTTGCTCAATAGTACGGTCAAAAATAGAATATCTGTTTTGATTGATAATAAACGGAGCGTTTACATCGTCAAGACGGTGGTGCATCCTGTGCATCGTTTTACCGTCATAATTACTGATTCCGACGTAAAGCGCCTTTCCCTGCCGCACAATATCGCCAAGACAAAGCGCTGTTTCTTCAAGAGGAGTTTCAGGGGTCATACAGTGATGATAAAAAATATCCACATAATCAAGACCCATTCTCTTAAGGCTCTGGTCCAGCGAAGCGGTAAGATATTTCCTGCTTCCGCCTTTACCGCCGTAAGGACCCGGCCACATTTCATAGCCCGCCTTTGTGCTGATAACCAGTTCGTCACGGTAAGGCTTAAGATTTTCCCGGAATATCCTGCCGAAATTGATTTCAGCTCTGCCCGGCTCAGGACCGTAGTTGTTGGCAAGGTCAAAATGAGTAATGCCGTGGTCAAAAGCCGTCAGAATTATTTCTTTCATATTGTCGTAATCATCAAGATTGCCGAAATTCTGCCACAATCCCACAGACAGTTCAGGCAGCTGCAAACCGCTCTTTCCGCAAAAGCGATAGTGCATATGCTCATATCTGTCATGGCTTGCTTTGTACATATAAATCACCTATTTCATCATATCATATTTATGATAGTATTGCAATTATTATTTAAAAAATCAACCACATAGGCATTCAGACAAATTCAACGCCCAACAGCGAAACAATATCCGCCGCCTGGAACGGAGAAATTTTCGCCCCGTAAAGTTCCGAGAGACTGTCAGACACGGCTATTTCGCCCAGTCTGCTGGAGGAAAAATCCACACCTTTAAGCGGCGTTTTAAAAAATACCGCTTTGGTAAAATCTGCTTCTTTTAAAGAAATCTGCTTTAGCTCCATTGATGAAAACACACCCTCGGCACAGCAACAATCATCAATAGTTACCTTTTGCCATTTTGCTCCTGAAAAGGAAGAATACCGCAAAGAGGTATGGGAAAATAAACAGCTCTTTAAAACAGCGTTTTGAAAAACTGTTCCGTCTGCTTTAGACTCTGCAAACTCGGTGTCCTTAAAGTAAGCATCGCCGAAAACACATCCGTCAAAACGGCATCTGATAAATTTAACGCTGTAAAAAGAACAGTTGGAAAAATCGCAGTTAAAAAATCTGCAGTCTGTGAAAACAAGGTTGTCCGCCTTAATTCCGGCGGCGTCGCAATTATCAAGAGTTTCCCCCTCATACTGCTCAAATTCTATTGCTTCGTCCTGCTCCAAGGCTAATTTCAAATCATCGGTAAACATAAATACTCCTATTTATTGGCAGAGGCAATAACGGGTAAAAAAGTGTACAGTGCCTCTAATTTAATTCTAACATAACTAATATAAAAAGTCTATTAAAATATTTTATCGATTATTTATTTTTTCAAAAACAAAAGCACCCGTCAGGGTGCTTTTGCGCTGTTATTTATCAGATCTTTTCTTTCTGCCGTAAACAGTTCCTGCTGTCAAAATGCCGCCTGCAATAAGAAGTACGGCAAAAAGCAGAATGACATTTTCAAAATTGCCGGTAAGAGGACTTGTTGCGTTGTTATCCTTTTGAGCATTGTCGTTCTTTGACGTGTCGTTTTTACCGGTAGTTGTTGTACTGTTATTATTTACCGAATTACCGTCATCGGCGGTACCGCCGTTTCCACCTGTTGTTGTCTCTTCATTGTCTTGCGTTGGCTTGAAATTCGGGTCTTTGGCCCCGCACATTGTGCAAACGCCGTTTTCGTAATTATGAGATATTGCCAGAATAACTTTTCCTGCTTCAACCAGCACTCCGCACTCTGTGCAGTATTTATCGCCTGTATATCCGTCTTCGGTGCATGTTGCGGCCTTGGCGTTTTTCAATACGGTTGACGGATGATTAAGAGCGTTCAATACGGTATCTTCTTTTGTTATTGGCTTTGTGCCTGCTTCATCACTGAAGTATTTATCGCAGTTTTCGCAGTGCCATTATTCAATATTTCCCGCTTCCGTACAACTGGGTGCTTTGTAATCGGTCTTTGTCAGTTTGTGAGCAACCTCGGGGAACTGGATTGTAAAAGTAAAGCTCTTTCCGTCATCCGAAACGCCCTGACCTGATTTAACCACTGCTTTTGCATCGCTGAGTTTATATTCGTCTTTAAAGAAGTTGTCAGCGCTCTGGCTTGTATCCTGCCAGTCATAGAATGTGAAATCTTCAGGTGCGAAATCATCGCCGAAATAAAAGCAATCATCGCCTTTCGCGCCCATTGCCGCTGTAAGGACAATGGTTAACTCCGGCTCGTCACCTGCCTGCCACATCTTACCTTCTGTATCTGAATATCCGCTCCATACAGCAGATGAAACACTGGCGCAGAGTTTATCTGAAACGACTGCATTGCCGTTTTTACCGACAGCAGCGCCTTCCTTTGGAACGAAACCAACATAAAGCGGTCCGCTTGCAGCTGCTTTTTCCGAAACGATAAGATAAGCAGTACCGTCAATGCTTCTGCACTTCAAAGCATATTTTCCGTTTTCTGTATCTTTAAGGGTAAAATATGAAGCCCACTTGATATCACTGTCAGGAACTTCAGCTGCAATTTCTCCGCTGTCAAGAGAAGGCGGAGAAAGCACGACAGTCTTTTCAACAGATACGCTTTTGTTTATCTCAATGCTGTTGTTCAGTTCCAATGTTACGTCGCCCACAGCCACGAAATTATCACAGCTAAGATCGCCGTTTAAAGTTGAGTTATTCAAAGTCAACATATTTGACGGGTAAAATCTTCCTGAGATTGTACTGTTTACAGCCGTAACAGAATTTTTACCGTCTACAGACAGATTTCCGGCAGAAGAAATATTAAACACAAGATTTCCTGTACCGGAGGAACTGCTGTTCAGCTTTGTGATCCAGAAAAACTTTGTGCCGAAATCAATATTGTCGAACGTAACGGTTACACCGTCTTTAATATTCATCTGCTTGTTGGCAATGATTGCGCTCTTTTCTGCACCGCCGCCTTTTATTGTAACATTATTGTAAAAATAATATTTGGACATACTATCGTTTTTAGAATCATAATCTCCTAAAAGGATAATTGTTCCGTTATCAGCAATGTTGTCCAAAGCGTAAGTCAAAGTTTCAAGCGGAGATTTCTCGGTGCCTGTGTTAGTATTGCTTCCGTTTTTAGAATCTACGTAAAGAGTACTGTTGTCGGAAGCATTTACAACGTAAACTTCAGAATCAATTGTTCCTCTTGTTCCGCTGGATGTAACAAGAGCATATCCCGGCTTGCATGTTACGCTTACCTGCAGTTTTCTACCTGACATATTCAGCGGAATTTTATAGTAGGGCTCATGTGATAATGAAGTGGTGTTCGGGGGATTATCCCAAGTAATATCAAATACTTCCGTAACGTTTACTCCGTCAATAAGATTTGATACAGTCGGAGTTACCGTATCCCGGCACCAATTCTTCCTGATTGAGAGCAACGATTACGCTCCACGTCTGGGTTACGTCTTTCATCAGATTAACTTTTGCATTAGTGGGGATCTTGTCCTTTGCAAAAGTACCGTAGTCAACATATGTTCTTGCGGTTCCGATAAAAGTTCCGTCGCCTGTTGTCGGCGCATGCCAGTAGCAATTGCCTGTTTCACTCTGGACTTCAATATTTCCGTTATTGTCAACAGTGCCGTAAACATGAAGCCTGTTAACAAAACTCTCTTCGATTTTTATAATAAACGAACCGTTTACAACAAGTTTTTCCGTTCTGAATTCGCCCTTGTCATAATTCCAGGTAAAAACAGAACCGTCGTCTATTACTACTGTTTTATCAGTGGAAAGCCCGCTCTTGTAGGTGAAACTTCCTCCGATATGAATTTCCTTTACCTGTTCGTTTTTCAGCGCTGAATTAAGTTCAGAAACGCTGGAAACAACGGCAGTATCCTCAGCAAATACAACCGTAGGCAAAAGGCTGACAATAAGAATGCACGACAGCACTACAGCCGACATTTTAGAAAATAATGTTCGTTTCATTTTGCATTCTCTCCTTTCTCACAAAACAAACCCATCACAGCAAAGAAAAAGGCATTTCATTATGCTCAAAAGCATTAGCAACCTGCCGCCAAAATCCCTGCTTTTCAAATAAAATTACTTAGCGAATAAACTGAGAGCGACACACGTCTTTGCTGTAACTATACTTAATTACGTTATATCAAACAGCCATTCCTTTTCAATCATTCAGCCAATCATTGCATAAATAAATCAATGAAAAAAGTCATTATGGCATAATTGTTTTGTTTATCTGTAAAAACAGCTTTCTCAAGCAACTTTTGAATAATATTCAATATGATTTACAAAGAAAAAAAGCACCCCGTCGGGTGCTTTTTAATGTTGCTAAATAGATTTTATAAAACGTATCTGTAATTTTTCATTATCAAATCCAAGACGGCGGTAAAATTCGTGGGCATCTTTTCTCTCCATACCTGAATTTAGTCTTAACCATTTTGCTCCGTTCTTACCAGCCCATGTCTGCGCTTCTTTCACAAGCGCCTTGCCAATGCCTTTTCTTCTGTTGTTTAATGAGACAGCAAGTCCCAAAAAATTTGCCCCAGTATCACAATAAATAACATTGTAAATCTCTACATGGACAAATCCAACTACTTCTTTGCCGATTTCAGCAACGAACACACTTTCCCGTGCATTGTCAATAAGTTCCAACTTTTGCTTAACCAAAAAGTCAGTACAATCATAGCCAAGATCATTTCTGCATATTTCAGCCAACATTTTTGCATCAGAAAGTTTCGCTGATCTAATTTTGAAATTTCTGTCATTCAAAACCTTTTTCATTTCAGTTACAGGTATCCATATTTCATAATAGCGTTCTTTTCTGCGCTTTGCCCTGTCTGTGGCAAGATGGTATACCTCAAGTTCAAAATCTCTAGAAATTTCGTAGCCGCTGTCGGGCAGCCAGCAATCAAAAATCTGGCTGTGCAGTTTCGGAAGTTCGTCTCCCGCATAACCTCCGCACTCTGTCGTAAACACAGCATATTTGCCGCTGGGTATAACCGTTTTAATTAAATTTTCCTTTGTACAGTTACTTTTATCCCTTGCAATAGCATAACTGTTATTGCTCCAAATTCCATACCAAACTCCGTCGTATCCGTCGCATATTTTTTGAGGTATATGCTGATATTTTTCATCCCAAACATCTCTGGCAAGTTCGTATCTTTCGCTGTCTGCGCTAAAGCACGGAGTAGAAATCCCATAAACGACCAGTTCTTCAAGATTGACGATCTTAAAATTCATTTTGTTAGCCCCTTTTACTTTAATTTCAAAAGATAGAGGAGGATAAATGTTAAGCGCAGCAGATTTTGTTTTTACAGCAGAAGGAAGTATATTATGCTGAGAAACAAATGCGCGTCTAAAACTGTCAGCGCTGTCGTAGCCGTACTTTATTGCAACATCAATAATTCGCTGTTCGCTTGATTGCAAATCAAATGCGGCAAGAGTCAATCTTCTTTTACGAATATATTCCTTAATAGTCATACCGGTTAAAGAATGAAACAGGTTATTCAATTCGTATTCATTAAGCGCTGACGCTCTGGCAATTTGACTTATATCAATTTCATCGCATAAATTTCTCTCAATATAATCTACCGCATTGCTCAAGCTTGACAAAATATCCATTTCCTCACCCCTCGTTAAAATTGTGGCAAAACAAACAAATATCCGCACGACATTTTTCATTCAAAATATGTATGCAATCAATTTGATTATATAAAAGGCGAAGTTAAAATACAACCCTAGCAACGCATTTGCGGTTTCGATAAATGCATAAAAACGATACACTTGTTTCCTTCTGGCTATCATTTTTAATGAATATCCGGCATCATCCTAATTTTTTATAGAAACATTCTATTATATTGCATTGAGCAGCTAGTGCTTTACAACAAGATATTTAATAATAATCTTTATTAAATATTGAAAGCCATACAAAAACTGGTATAATATAAAAAATAACTTTTATTACTTATTTCAAAATTTTCTGTGGGTCAAAATAAAGGCAATTATCAACACAATGTTTATTCGCAATAATTTTTCATATATAAACAGAGTATTTGAATTTTTATATTTATTCTATAAGTAGTAATTAAGGATTAAAATAGAAAAAGGTATCCGCATGTTGTACAGCGCTTTCAAAATATTTTTTATTATCTATACAATAGTTTGCTTACTTGTATCATTTATTGCATACTATTTTATGGATCAGTATTCGCCGCAAAAAATCAAAACTACGATAATTGTTCTGGTAGTAATCTGGTTTATAATGCTTTTTGCCCTAATGGAAATAAAATAATTGAACTATAAAATTAAGCACATTATTAGATTATGAATTAAAAAAAGACATATTTTGACGCAATTAAAAAGCACCCTTTTGGGGTGCTTTTTGTGGTGGAGATGGCGGTAGCCGCACTCCGCAAGGCGCTTCGCGCTTTCTCGGCGGCTTGTTTCGTATTTTATGCCGAAAAGCTTTGCTTTGCAAACTTTTCGATTATATGCGGTTTCGATTACCGCATTAAAAAAAGCACCCTTTTGGGTGCTTTTTGGTGGAGATGGCGGTAATCGAAACCGCGTCCGAAAACATGTCCGCAAAGCTTTCTACGAGTGTATTCTGTCGCTTTGGATTCCCCTCACGCTTCGCCGGCAAACAGACTGTGCGCTACGGTAGTTCCTGATACCTGACAGGGGTCGGAACGCTCCCCTGTTCATGTTCGCCACTAGTCGACGCCCTGTCCTCCGCCGTGGCACTCAGAGGCAGAACGCTGGTGCAATTAAGCAGCCAGAGCTACTGATCTATTGTTGTCAGTTATTTTTTAAGTGTTACTTTTTAAGTGGTGCAACTCCACTACTCGCTTACCTTGTTTCTCTGTCCCCGTCGAAATCCTTTCATCCCCGTATTTATTATCTCATGCGCTCTTTAAGCGCTCTGTCAATATCGCGCTCTGAAGCTCGTTTTGCGGCTACGGCACGTTTGTCGTAAAGCTTTTTACCTTTACAAAGTCCTATTTCAAGTTTCGCTCTGCCCTTAAAAATATAGAGCTGAAGCGGAACCACCGCAAGTCCCTGCTGCTGACTTTCTGCAAAGAGTTTTTCTATCTCTTTTTTATGAAGCAGAAGTCTTTTTCTGCGCATTGGGTCACGGTTAAAAATATTGCCCTGTTCATAAGGCGACACGTGCATTCCCACTGCAAACATTTCGCCGTTATCAAAACTGCACCAGCTGTCTTTTAAATTTACACGGCCCTGACGGATAGACTTTATCTCTGTTCCGTATAATTCAAGACCGGCTTCGTAAGTCTCCAGAACAAAATAGTCGTGATAGGCTTTTTTGTTTCTGGCGATAACCTGTTTTTCATTTTCCAAGCCTATCACTCCTTTATATATTATATGAGGCTTCTGCCCTCCAAAGCTCTGGAAAGAGTTACCTCGTCGGCATACTCAAGGTCAGCGCCTACAGGCACTCCGTATGCCAAGCGGCTCACCGTAATACCCATAGGTTTAAGCAAGCGGCTTATGTACATTGCGGTAGCCTCGCCTTCTACGGTTGGGTTAGTCGCCATAATAACCTCTTCAACCGTACCGTCGCCAAGGCGTGCAACAAGTTCTTTTATCCTTATTTGATCCGGACCGATATTATCCATGGGAGAAATAACGCCGTGGAGCACGTGATAAGTACCGTTGTACTCATGGGTGCGCTCAATAGCCGCCACATCCCTGGGATCCTCAACAACGCATATAACGCTTTTATCCCTTACAGCGCTTTTGCATATCGGGCAAAGTTCATCCTCCGCCAAATTACAGCATACTTTACACTGTTTTATCTTAGTGTGAGCATTAATAATTGCGTCGGCAAATTCTTTTGCCTGGTTATCTGAAAGCCCAAGCACATAAAAAGCCATTCGCTGAGCGGTTTTATGGCCAATTCCCTGCATACGCTCAAACTGGTCTATTAAATTTTGGAGCGGTGCAAGATTATAGCTCATAATTACGCCTCTGTGAAATAAAAATTAAAGTCCGGGAATATTAAGTCCACCTGTAACGGCAGCAAGTTCCTTTTCTGAATCCTCGTCAATCTTGCGCATTGTCTCATTAAGAGCCGCAAGAAGCATATCCTCAAGCATTTCAACATCTTCGGGATCAACAACTTCGGGATTGATACCGATAGCCTTGATCTCGTGCTTTCCGTTGGCGGTAACTTCTACCATTCCGCCGCCTGAAGAAACAACATATTCCTTTTCCTCAAGTTCTGCTTTTTTTGCCTCGATGCTCTCCTGCATTTTCTGGGCCTGTCTGAGCATTGACTGCATATTCTGGGGGCCGCCGCCCATTCCCTGGGGTAGTCTTGCCTTCATATTTATTCTCCTTCCGGCTGATAAGAGTATTGACACTTATTTTTACTTTCAGCCTTATTGTTCGTTTATTTCTATATTTCCTCTTGCTTTAGACAGCAAATCTTCAAGCGGATCGCGCTTTACGTGGTTTTCCTCCGCTTTTTTCTTAAATAAACCGAGCTTGTAATGATTGCCCGTAAGTTCAAAAAGCGCCTGTTTTATCGCTTTTGAATGAGTTGAGATTTTTATAAATTCTTTTATTGTAGTATTGGGACTGTCTATAAGGAAAAATTCTCCTCTTGTATATCCCTTTGAACCCGCAAGCACGCTGAACAGCGGAATATCCGTTCTGTGGATAATTTCCATAAGATCCGCCCACTGGGTAAATGGCTGCTGCTCTGTGTTCATCTGGGCAGAAGTCGGTTCAGCCTGCGGCGGCTGAATTTCGGGCGCTGTCTGCTGAACAGGCGGTTCATTGGAAACTAAATCTTCCTCTGCCGATTTTGTCTGAACTGCGCTGTCTTCTACAGGCGGATTAAAATCATTCTTGGCAGGTTCTGCTTTTTCAGAAATAGAGACATTGTCCTTTATTTGAGCAGGTTTTGCCGTCTGGACAGGCATTGCGCTTGCCTGAACTCCGTTTTTAACTGCTCTTTCCACTGCCGAAAGTCTGGAATTAAGTGCGTCCGTGCTTGTATCAAGCTTCGGCTCGCAAAGTCTGACAAACGCCATTTCCATTTCAACACGGCTGTCAGCTCCGCCTTTTATTTTTACTAATGTATTCTGGAATAAATCGAGAGCAAAAAGTATTTGAGGCAGAGTGAATTTTTCTGCGCTTTCTGCCATTGATTTATACTCGTCATCTGTACAAATAATAAGTTCACGGCTCTTTTTAACGGTTTTAACAACCATAAAATTGCGGAAATGACTTATCATCTCAACGCAAAGCCGCTCCATGTCATAACTGTTTTCATGCAGTTGAGAGATTATCGCCATTGCGTCGTTGCTCTGTCCGTTGAGTACAGCATCCGACAGGCGATATAGAGATTCTCTGCCTGCAAGGCCGGCTACTTCAGAAACAAGTTCTGCAGTAATTGTTCTGCTTCTTCCGGCGCACTGGTCAAGTATTGAAAGACCGTCACGAAGCGCGCCGTCCGCAATTCTCGCAATAAGAACAGCGGCGTCATCAGCAAGGGTCATACCCTCCGCGTCTGCAACCTGTTTTAGCCTTACAGCCATAGTCTCAGGCTGAATTCGCTTAAAATCAAAGCGCTGGCAACGCGACAGTATGGTTGCAGGAAGCTTATGGACCTCAGTTGTAGCAAGTATGAAAATAACGTGGGCCGGCGGTTCCTCAAGCGTTTTCAAAAGTGCGTTAAACGCTCCCGTTGACAGCATGTGAACCTCGTCGATTATATAAACCCTGTACTTGCCGCGGCTGGGGGTATAATTTACCTCTTCGCGCAGGTCTCGTATGTTATCAACACCGTTGTTTGATGCGGCGTCAATCTCCACAACGTCGTAAATTGTGCCGGCGTCAAGACCTTTGCAAACCTCACACTCATTGCAGGGCTCGCCGTCATGGCAGTTTTCGCAGTTGACCGCCTTTGCCAAAATTTTGGCGCAGGTCGTTTTACCTGTTCCCCTTGAACCTGTAAACAAATAAGCGTGGGAAATTCTGCCCTCGCATATTTCGTTTTTCAAAGTGGATGTAACATGATCCTGACCGTAAACATCGGCAAAAACTTTCGGTCTGTATTTTCTGTACAGCACCTGATACATATATACATCCGCTCCTTTCATAACTAAGAAAAGGCAGGGACCCATAATCCATAATGTAACGTACAGACTTGTCTGCGGCGCACAGAATAATCCACTTATTGCTGCTCGGTTCCCCGCCTGACAAGGTTCGTAGCATCCCGTCGCACAGGGCCCATACGCTACATTATGAAATATGGGCAGTCCTCTGCCTTTTCGTGGTGATAGTATACCACAAAATTATTCTGAAATCAATACCTTTTCCACTGCACCATAATAAATATAATGGAAATCACCGGCAACATACTGCTTCATTATTGTTGAATCTATAAACTGGTCGGGGGTAAACTGTGATTTCGCCATTTTTCGGCAAACCAGAACAAGTTTTGCCTCCTCAAAATACGGCGCTTTTTCGTAAAAAACGGGAGTAAGACCTGTTTTTTCAACCTTGTCAACATCTCTACCGCTGTTTGCGCCGCAGAATTTAAGCACATCTTTTTTATCATCAGGATAAAAACTCAAAGTAAAATAATTATTGTCTTCAAGGAATTCGTAAGTATATCTCTGAGGGCGGATATAAAGAGTTACCATATCTTTACCCCAAAGTTCGCCGATTCCTCCCCAGCTAACCGTCATCGTATTAAAATTATCTGCTTTACCGGCAGTAACGAGTGCCCAATCGTCGGAAATCAGGTGGACCATATTTTCCTTTACCTGACGAATATCAATCTCTTTAAGCACAAAAATCACCTCTTAGATTATTATAGCAACAAGAACCGATTTATGCAACAACACTAAGTCAAATATAAAAAAGGAGACGAACAACCGTCCGTCTCCTTTAACAAGCGTAAAAAGAACTTATTTAAGTTCAACAGTTGCGCCAGCTTCAGTGAGCTTAGCCTTAAGAGCTTCAGCGTCGTCAGCAGACATAGCCTCTTTGATTGTTGAGGGAGCGCCGTCAACGAGTTCCTTAGCTTCCTTCAGGCCAAGACCTGTTGCTTCACGAACAGCCTTGATAACCTGGATCTTGTTAGCGCCAACCTCAGTCAGTACTACGTCAAAATCAGTCTTAGCTGCTTCAGCTGCTCCACCGCCGTCTGCGGGAGCTGCTACTGCTACTGCTGCTGCAGCGCTTACGCCGAATTCTTCTTCTACTGCGGATACGAGCTCAGACAGCTCAAGAACGGTAAGAGTCTTAAGTTCTTCAACAATTGCTGTAACTTTTTCAGATGCCATTTTATTTTCCTCCGTAAATAATTTAAGTTATTGTTATTTTTGATTATTCAGCAGGAGTTTCTGCTGTTTCTTCAGCGGGAGCTTCCTCTGCGGGAGCTTCAGCTGCTGCTTCCTCTGCGGGAGCATCTTCGCTGTCACCCTTGTCTACGATAGCCTGAACGGCACGGGCAAAAGCAGCGATAGGAGCGTTGAATACGCTGCAAACTGTAGCAAGCAATACTTCTCTTGAGGGAAGTTTTGCAAGAGCGATAATCTTTTCAAGCGGGATAACCTCGCTATCCAGATAACCGGATTTAATTGAAAAACTATCGTGAGTATCAGCAAACTTCTGCAGGATACGAGCAGAAGCAACGTAATCGTCAGCTGATGTAGCGATAGCCGTTGTTCCTTCAAGAACAGATTCAAGACCTTCAAGGCCGGCAGCGTCAGCCGCTCTGCCCAGGATTGTATTCTTAACAACGGTGTATTCAACATTGGCTTCACGGAGTTCACGGCGAAGCTTTGTATCGTCTTCAACAGTGATACCCTTGTAGTCAACAACTACACCGGCGCAAGAATTCTTGATTCTTTCAGAAAGATCAGCGACCTGCTGTTTTTTCATTTCAAGAACTGCTGTACTTGGCATTAAACATAACCTCCATAATTATTTGCCGTATTAACGGACTTTATGGCTGTTTAGCAAAACAAAAAGTGCATTCCGAAAAACCTCGGAATGCACTGCATGACATGACAAATATTTGCGCCTGGCGCAAATCATGCACATTCATTCCTCGGCAGGCGATAAACTTACGCCAAACGGCACCTGCTGTCTTTGGCTGAACAGCGATAGTATTTTAACACAAAGCAAACGCCTTGTCAATACACAAAATCAAGTTGAGATTACTGTGCAGAAACTGTGCCAACTTTGCTGGGATTGATGCGAACGCCGGGGCCCATAGTTGAAGCAACAGCTACAGATTTAATATACTGACCCTTCATTGCTGCAGGCTTAGCCTTAATAACGGCGTCAAGCAGAGCGTTGAAGTTTTCCATCAGCTTTTCAGCGCCGAATGAAGCCTTGCCGATGGGGCAGTGAATGATGTTTGTCTTATCAAGACGATATTCGATCTTACCGGCCTTAGCTTCTGTAACAGCCTTAGCTACATCCATAGTAACTGTGCCGGCTTTGGGTGAAGGCATCAGGCCGCGGGGACCGAGAACCTTACCGAGACGTCCTACGAAGCCCATCATGTCGGGGCTTGCGATAGCAACGTCAAAGTCCATCCAGCCGCCCTGAATCTTTTCTACGAGGTCAGCGTCGCCGACAATGTCAGCGCCTGCATCCTGAGCAGCTTTAGCAAGATCGCCTTTTGCGAATACGGCAACTCTTACGTCCTTACCAGTACCGTTGGGAAGAACAACAGCGCCTCTTACCTGCTGGTCTGCGTGACGGGAGTCAACGCCCAGACGGATATGAACTTCAATTGTTTCGTCAAATTTAGCGGTTGCGGTCTTAACAGCAAGGTCAAGAGCTTCCGCAGTGTCATAAAGATTAGCGCGGTCAATAAGCTTTGCGCCTTCTACATATTTTTTTCCGTGTTTCATTATAAATTACCTCCAGTGGTTAATCGGATCTTTCCTCCCACAAGGGAATCAGTCTTCTACTGTTACGCCCATGCTGCGAGCTGTGCCGGCGATCATTGACATTGCGGCCTCAAGTGATGCAGCGTTAAGGTCGGGCATCTTTGTTTCAGCGATTTTCTGAATCTGCTCTTTTGTGATTGTAGCAACCTTGTTCTTGTTCGGAACGCCGGAAGCCTTGTCAATTCCGCAAGCCTTCTTGATAAGAACTGCTGCGGGCGGAGTCTTTGTAATGAAAGTAAATGAGCGGTCTTCGTAAACAGTAATTACAACCGGGATTGTAAGACCAACGTCATTCTTTGTTCTTTCATTGAAATCCTTTGTGAAAGCCACGATGTTAACACCGTGCTGACCGAGTGCCGGACCAACCGGGGGTGCAGGGGTTGCCTTACCGGCAGGAATCTGAAGTTTAATTAAACCTACTACCTTCTGTGCCATTATTATTTCCTCCTGAAATTGTGGTAATTGGCGGAACTTTCGCTCCTCCCACTCACCGTAAAAACGGTGATAATAAGCAGATATACTGCGTATTACCTAAATATAATTATTCTTTGACCTTTTCAAGCTGGTCAAGCTCAAATTCAACAGACGTTTCACGTCCGAACATGGACACTGTAACCTGAACGCTGTTGTTGTTGACGTCAATTTCATCAACAGTACCAGAGAAGCCTTCAAGCGGTCCGTCGATAACGTTTACAAGGTCACCGACAGCGTACTGAACTTCAACGCTGACTTTCTCAACGCCGAGGTTGCGTACCTCCTCGTCAGTCAACGGAACCGGTTTGCTCTCAGGGCCTACGAAACCGGTGCAGCCTCTTGTGTTGCGGACAACATACCAGCTGTCATCGTTCATAACCATTTTGATGAGAACGTATCCGGGAAAAATCTTTCTCTCGACTTCTTTCTTCGTTCCGTCGTCTTTTATCTCCACTACCTTTTCCGTAGGAACAACAACTTCCTGAATTAAATCATGAAGATTGCGGTTTTCAACAACAGTTTCAATATTGCTGGCAACCTTGTTCTCATAACCGGAAAACGTGTGGGCAACATACCATTTTGCTTCTTCCATAGCAGAACCTCCGTAAATACTTACTTAAACCCGAAACATGGACCGTGAACACGATACTTGCGTGAAATTCGGATTTATTCGGCGGCCTGTGTTGTGGCTGAATCCAGCGCCTCGGCTGTTGTCTCCTGAGTTGTTGTATCGCTGACTGATGTTGTCTCTGATTTGTCAGCCAGATTTTTGACACCTTTCATACCAAGAGAAAGAAGAGTATCAACGCCGTAAATACATACGCCGGCAATAGCTACTACTACAATAACTGTAAGAGTATTTTTAAGAACGTCTTTAGCGGGAGACCAAACGACTTTTTTGCCTTCGGCTCTTACGCTTTTGAAGAAGGTTGCAATGGATTTGAACGGATTTTTCTTTGACTTTTTAGATTTATCAGCCTTGCCGTCTGTCTTCTTAGCAGGTTTTGCTGCTTTTTTGTCAGACTTTTTTTCAGGCTTAGCAGAAGTCTTCTTTTCTTCGTCAGCCATTGTTTTCCTCCTGTTACTTTGTCTCTCTGTGGAGAGTATGCTTCTTGCAGAACGGGCAGTACTTGTTCATTTCAAGTCTGTCAGGTGTGTTCTTCTTGTTTTTCATTGTGTTGTAATTGCGCTGTTTGCATTCAGTGCAAGCTAAGGTAATCTTAACTCTCATAAATAGCACCTCCGTTATTTTTTCGATTAAAAATCTGAATCTCCCTCGTCGCGCCACGCAAAGCGTTAAAAATGGGCAAAAAAATAAAACCCACTACGAGGTAGCACTAATATACCACAAACGCCAATGATAGTCAAGTGGAAAATAAAAAATTTGCATTCCGGAAAGATTTATACTATTATATAGAGGAATGCTGAAAAAACGGAGGGTGTTGCATGAAAACAGTTATTATCGGAGCCGGCGCGTCAGGACTTGCCTGCGCAGTTGAACTTAAAAGACTTATGCACTCCGCAAAAGTAACGGTACTGGAACGGCTGGAAAACCCGGGCAAAAAAATTCTCGCAACGGGCAACGGCAGATGCAACCTTTCAAACACAAAAGCAGAACACAGCGATGAAGTGCTGAACTTTTTCAATGATATCGGACTAAAGACAAGAACCGACAGCGAGGGAAGAATTTACCCCTACAGTCTTAAAGCAAAAGCGGTGCTCAACGTTTTGCTTGCAAAATGCGAAGAGCTTAACGTTACAATAATTACCGCCTGCACGGTAAGCAATATAAGAGAAGGATTTGAAATTGAAACAAACAAGGGCGTTTTCCGTGCGGACAACGTTGTAGTTGCCAGCGGAGGAAAAGCGCAGAGCGTTCTGGGCAGTAACGGCAGTGGTTACGCAATGCTTCAAAAATTCGGCCACAGCTGCACTGAACTGTATCCTGCTCTTGTTCAGCTTCTCTCATCAAGCAAATATCCGAAACGCCTCAGCGGTCAGCGAGTTCGCTGCCGAGCGGCTATAACTCTGGACGGTGAAGAAGCTGCAAGCACCTTCGGCGAAATTCTGTTTACAGACTACGGACTGTCTGGCATTGCGGCAATGGAACTAAGCGCGGCGGTCTCAAAAAACTTCGCTTCCAAAGAGCCGAAAAAATGCTGCGCTGTGCTGGACCTTGTTCCCGATATGAGCCAGCAGGAACTTATTGACCATATTGAAAATTTCGGCTCGCTGGGCGGAATACTCGGTTTTGACGTAGCGGAAATCATAGATAAACAGGCCGGTTCAGACCCTGAGCGCGCCGCCAAAATATGTAAAAACTGGACGCTTATCGTAACCGGCACAAAGGGCTTCAATTTTGCCCAGATTACCGGAGGCGGCATTCCCTGCAGTGAATTTGAAAACTACCAGTCAAAATTTGCCCCCGGACTTTATGCGGTGGGCGAAGTACTTGACGTTCAGCTGCCCTGCGGCGGCTATAATCTTAATTTTGCTTTTTACAGCGGCATTGAAGCCGCCAAGGCTATCACGGAGAACAATAAATGATAAGAGTTAGTGAAATCAGGCTGTCCCTTGACGAAGAAGAAGAACTCCTCAAAGCAAAGGCCGCTAAGATACTGAAAATCAATTCCAAATATATCAGCTCGCTGACGATATTCAAAAAAAGCGTTGACGCAAGAAAAAAAGACGACGTTCATTTTTCGTATACTGTTGACGTCTCAATTACGCTGGACGAAAACCAGATAGTATCAAAATGCAAATCAAACAAAGTCAGCATAGTTAAAGTATACACATACACTCCGCCGGAGAACAAAAGGGTTTCCCCCTTCCGACCGGTAGTTGTTGGTTTCGGCCCTGCCGGAATGTTTGCAGCGCTTGTATTGGCAAAAGCCGGCCTGCGCCCAATCGTTCTTGAACGAGGCAAAGCTGTAGAAGAGCGTCGAAAAGACGTTGACCTGTTTTGGAAAGAAAGAGTGCTTAACGAAGAAAGCAACGTTCAGTTCGGCGAAGGCGGAGCGGGCACTTTCTCTGACGGAAAACTTACTACAGGAATAAAAAGCCCGTTCATACGCCAGGTGCTCATTGATTTATACGAAGCAGGCGCTCCTGAGGAAATTCTTTACTCATCAAAGCCCCATATAGGCACAGACAGGCTTGAGGTAGTTGTAAAGAACATCCGCAAAAAGGTAGAAAGTCTCGGCGGCGAAGTACGCCTTGAATGTAAACTTGAAAAGCTTATAGTAGCCAACAAATTCGTTCACGGGATAACTTATTCTCACCATGGCGAAAGTTTCGACCTTGAAACCGACAGCGTCATTTTGGCAATAGGCCACAGCGCCCGCGACACCGTAGAAATGCTTTTCAACATGGGCTGTGAAATCATCCAGAAGCCTTTCAGCGTCGGAGCAAGAATAGAGCATCCCCAAAAACTGATTGATAAGGCACAATACGGCAAATTTGCAGGTCATCCAAAACTGGGCGCCGCCGATTACAAACTAAGCTGTCACAAACTCCACGAAAGAGGCGCTTATACATTTTGTATGTGCCCCGGCGGAACGGTGGTTGCCGCCGCAAGCGAAAAAGAAGGCGTTATTGTAAACGGAATGAGCACTCTTGCCCGTGACGGAGAAAACGCAAACTCAGCGCTTCTTGTCGGAATCGAACCAAAAGACTTTCCATCCGAACATCCCCTTGCAGGTATTGAATATCAGCGCGAAATTGAGCACAAGGCGTTTATGCTGGCCGGCGGCGATTACCGCGCTCCCGCACAGCTTGTAGGCGACTTTCTTAAAGGCATTGCAAGTACAGGCGTAGGCGAAGTAAAACCTACATGCCCCACAGGCGTAACATTTACCGACATTTCAATCTGCCTGCCGGAAAAAGTTACCCAGACCATGCGAAGCGCCATTACTGAAATGGATGCAAAACTAAAGGGATTTGCGCTCTATGACGCTGTTCTTACAGCACCTGAAACAAGAAGTTCCAGCAGTGTTAGAATTCTGCGCGATGAATTCTGCCAGTGCAATATCAGAGGTGCGTACCCCTGCGGAGAAGGAGCAGGTTACGCCGGCGGAATAATATCAGCGGCAGTTGACGGAATGAAATGTGCCCATGCCGTTCTTGAGGACGAGCACTGATTATTATTCTATTACATTATATGTAACAGTAACAGCCTGAGGATAAACCCCGGGCTGTTTATTTTTTTACTATAATTTTGTCTATCGGCTTTCTTCAAAGTAAAGCATATATCTTGGCTGGTGTCGCATTGAAAGCGTCTCGCTTTGGCCGACAATAACATGGTCAAGCAACTTAATGTTTATATTTCTTAACAGCCCCAGCAGACTTACCGTAAAATCCAGATCTGCCGCAGAAGGCGTCGGCGACGAGCATGGATGATTATGGGCAACGAACACACCGGAAGCGTTGTCTCTCAATATCAATTCGATAATTTCTCTTTTGTTGATTTTTGAAAAATTCACACTGCCGTTTTCCACGAAATGGGTCCTTATAACACGGTTTGAATTATCCACCGTTGTAACCGCTACGCACTCTTTATCCATATCGGAAAGCATTCTTTCAAAATATTGGCAAGCCTCGGAAGTACTGCATAAACTTGTTACGGATTTATTCTTATTCAGATTGATTTTTCGGTTTATATCTCTGACCAGTGAAATAAGCACCGCCGTCTGCTCTCCTACTCCGCTGACCTGCATAAGCTCATTCGGATGCGGAAAATACTTTTTCAAGAGAACCGAAGCGGTTTATCAAATCATACGCAATGGGTTTTACATCTTTTCTGGGAATACTGATAGACAGAAGCAATTCAAGCACGTTATGGTCGGGCATATTGTCTATTCCGTTGGCGATATACTGGGCACGAATACGTTCCCTGTGGCCGTTATGGCTGATATTATTCATTCTTTTCATCGCCTTTCACTGCTGAATTTTTCGCTTGGGCAGCAATACCCGCCGCTATCGCTCCTATCCCGCCTGTACACAAAACACTGGCGGCGCACAAAAGCGCAATTGAAGAATTTGACAGTCCCGAACTGCTTTTCACAGCAGTATTATCGGAACTTTCAGTCACGGCAGTTGCAGACGTTGTTTCAATCACGCCTGACTGTGCGTTAAATTTTGTTTCCTCTTCTGCCTGTTTGTTTGCAGATTGGGTTGTATCAAGAACAGCCTTTCCTGTATACTTAGTTTCTTCTGTCTCTTCGTCTTCATCTTGCTCAGAAGTTTTTGACCTTTCATCAGCCTCAGCATTTTCGGATGAACTTTCATGATGAACAGTCTCAGTTTGGACCACAGTTTCCGTTTCATCAACATCAGCATCATATGTCATATCAAGCAAAACATCTTTAAAAATAGTTTTCGAAGAGTCGCCGCAGGTGTAATTCGCAGTAACGCTGATTGAAGTCCGTTCATTTTCTTTTTCAAAGTAAAACCCGGTATACAAATAACCGCTGATAACATTCATACCCACGTTATCCATTTGAGTAAATTCAGCACTGCTTTTCGTTATTACATTATAAGAGGTTTCGTCTTCAGGCTGTTCGCCGTTGAAGAACTCAAAATGCTTTTTAGTAAACGCTGACGATTCAATATCAACTGTTATGCGCACGTCAGATTCATCGGCGCCTTGGGTCGCAGAGGGTTCATTAACAAAAAACGCAAAATAAAGACAGCCGTTTTCCTTATCAAGAAGGATTTTATAAGTTCCGGAAACGCCGGAATCTTCAAAGGTATTTGCAGGAACATAATTCCACGCGTACGGCTTCAGACAATTTACATAGTTAACATCAAGAAATCCAGAAGCATATACATTTGTAGCAGAAAACACCACCACCGCAAAAATCGCCATTAAAGCGTGTTTAAGGCATTTTGGCAACGCTTTCACTCCCCAAAAACATTTACGAATAACCTTTGTTATTTTACACAATTCGACATTAAATGTAAAGAACAACTTATTTTTTGTCACGAAAGCCCTTGAAACTTATGAAAGTGTTCAAATCAACTGACAAATTAAGATATATTGAGATTGGATATTTACAAGATGGAAAGAATATATTAAGCCGTATTGAAACTGCGTTTAAAATTTGCTATACTGCAAACAGAGAAAAGCTGTTGGTTTATATAACATCATATTGAAAAATAAGGAGTAAACAACTATGCAAAACTCTATGTACAAAGTCTTTCGTAAAATCGCTTCAGTTTTGGGCAAAAGCGATTTGGCTCAGGAACAGGCAGGCAGAATAACAGGAGAAGCCGCAAATGAGAAAATGGCAAAAAGAGTGCGCCTCGCTGGTGCTGAAAGCTGCGTACTGCTAAAAAACGAAAAGAACGCGCTTCCCATTGACCCGAAAGAGGAAACTGCTGTATTCGGCCGCGTTCAGATAGATTATTTTTATGTCGGCAACGGAAGCGGCGGCGACGTCTGCACCCCTTACGCCATCAACCTTGCAACAGGGCTTGAAAACGCAGGAGTTAAATTAAATCAGGAATTATTAAACACATATAAAACATGGTGCGCTCAGCCAAAGAACGTGCCTGATCCCGGATTTTGGGCGCATTGGCCGCGTTACCACGAGGAAATGCCCCTTGACAGCAAACTGGTAGAAAAAGTTGCGAAAACATCCTCAACTGCCGTTGTTGTCATAGGCCGTTCCGCAGGCGAGGATCGCGAAAACGTGTTAAAAAAAGGCAGTTTCTTTCTTACAACGAAAGAAAAGAATATGCTCGACACGGTTACCAAATATTTTGATAAGGTTGTGCTTATACTTAATGTCGGCAGCCTTATGGATTTTTCAGAAATTGACGCTTACGGCAGCAAAATTTCTGCAATTATGCTTGTTTGGCAGCTTGGAATGGAAAGCGGAAACGCTGTTGCAGACGTGCTTACAGCCAAAGTAACGCCAAGCGGAAAACTGGCAGATACTATCGCCCTCAATTACAAAGACTATCCAAGTTCAAATAATTTCGGAAACAAAAAAGAAAACAAGTATGTTGAAGATATATATGTAGGATACCGTTATTTTGAAACGTTTGCTCCAAAGAAAGTGCTTTATCCTTTCGGATACGGTCTCTCCTACACCAGCTTTGATATTTCCTTTGACGCTTTTTGCAATGACGGCAAACAAATTACTGCACAGGTTACAGTAACAAACACAGGCAGTTACAGCGGTAAAGAAGTTGTTCAGCTTTACGCCGAATGTCCTTGCGGAAAACTCGGCAAACCGTCAAGAGTTCTTGTTTCTTTCAAAAAGACAAAACTCCTTGCACCGGGTGAAACACAGACGCTTAAACTCACCGCTGATTACCTCTCATTCGCGTCATATGACGACGGCGGAATAACAGGAAATAAAAGCGCCTGGGTTCTTGAAAAAGGCGTTTATACATTTTGGGCAGGCAACAGCGTTCGCAGCACTAAAAAGATTGACGCTTCCTCATTTGAAATTGAAAAAGACACTGTGCTTCAGCAGTGCGCAGAGGTTATGGCGGTTAAACCTGAAAACGCATTTAACCGTCTGACCGCAAAGCACAACGGACTGGCTTACACCGCTTTTTACGAGCCTGTTTCCACCGTTACAACAGATTTAAAACAGATAATTCTCAGCCGTCTGCCGAAGGGTGTTGAACAGACCGGCGACAAGGGATACAAACTTAAAGACGTTAAAGAAGGTAAAGTAAGCCTTGACGATTTCGTTGCCCAGCTGTCAAACGAAGAACTTGAACTTATCAGCCGCGGCGAAGGAATGATGGACAGTTCTCTCGGCGCAAAGGGCAACGCAGGCGCATTCGGCGGCATTTCCGAATCACTGCGTGCAAAAGGAATTCCGCCGATGATTACCACGGACGGTCCTTCAGGAATACGCCTTCTTGCCACCTGTTCCCTTCTTCCCAGCGGAACCGCATTGGCGTCGTCTTGGGACACCGAACTTGTTCAGGACCTGTATACCGAAATGGGCAAAGAAATGATGGACAAGGGCACAGATATTTTGCTGGCTCCCGGCATGAACATCCACCGCAATCCTCTTTGCGGACGAAACTTTGAGTACTTCTCTGAGGACCCGATACTTACCGGTCTGATGGCGTCAGCAGTAGTTCTCGGCATTCAGTCAAGCCCCGTTTCTGCTTGTCCTAAACATTTTGCCTGCAACAACCAGGAATTCAACAGAAACTACAACAACTCCATTGTTTCCGAACGCGCGCTTCGTGAAATTTATCTCAGGGGTTTTGAGATCTGCGTTAAGAAAGCTTCGCCGAAGAACATCATGACAAGTTACAACAAGATAAACGGCGTATGGAGTCACTACAATTATGAGCTTTGCACAACCGTTCTTCGTGACGAATGGGGCTACAAAGGCAACGTTATGACCGACTGGTGGATGCGCTACGCTCCGTCTCCCGAATTTCCCAAGGTTCAGAGCAACGCTTACCGCGTAAGAGCTCAGGTTGACGTGCTGATGCCCGGCGCAAAAACAGCAATGAGCACAACTGCGGAAAACGACGGAACTCTCCTTGAAACTCTCGGAACACCAGAGGGCATTACTCTCGGCGAGCTTCAGAGGACGGCGAAAAACGTGCTTTCATATATCATTGCTTCAGGCAAAGAGTTCTAACGCAACACAAGGGAGGTAAAAAAAACAATGGAAATGACATTCAGCCAGCTGATGGACAACTACGAAAAAACAATCAATAAAAAGAATCCTCCGTCACCCTTTTATAACGGCATATTTACACGTTATGAAAATCCGGTGCTTACAGCCGAGCATATTCCCCCTTTCTGGAAATATGACGCTGATCCAAAAACTAATCCTCATATGATGGAACGACTGGGAGTAAACGCTGTTTTCAACGCAGGAGCACTGAAACTTAACGGCAAATATTACCTTGTTGCCAGAGTTGAAGGAAACGACAGAAAATCATTCTTCGCAGTGGCGGAAAGCGACAGTCCTACAGAAGGTTTCAGATTTTGGGATTATCCCGTTGTCCTTCCGGACACAGAACCGAACGAAACAAACGTTTACGATATGCGTCTGACCCAGCATGAGGACGGCTGGATCTACGGAGTTTTCTGTTCTGAAAGCCACGACGACAGTTCTTCAGATATGTCGGCGGCAACTGCGGCGGCAGGCATTGTAAGAACAAAAGATCTTAAGACATGGGAACGGCTTCCGAACCTTGTAACTAAGCGTTCTCCCCAGCAGAGAAACGTTTTGCTTCACCCCGAATTTGTAAACGGGAAATACGCATTTTACACTCGTCCTATGGATGATTTCATAGACACAGGCTCAGGCGGCGGAATAGGTTTCGGCCTTTGCGACGATATTACAAACGCTGTTATTGACGAAGAAATAATAACGTCTTGCCGCCGTTACCACACTATCACGGAAGCAAAGAACGGAGCAGGAGCCGTGCCGATTAAGACGGACAAAGGATTTATCCACATTGCTCACGGTGTTCGCAACACTGCGGCAGGACTGCGCTATGTAATTTATGCTTTTGCAACAGACCTAAATGACCCGTCAAAAGTTATTGCTCAGCCCGGCGGATATCTTATCGCTCCAATGGGAATTGAGCGCGTCGGCGACGTTTCAAACGTTGTATTCACAAACGGAGCCATCGTTGACGACGATGGAAGCGTATACATATATTACGCTTCGTCAGACACAAGAATGCATGTTGCAAAAACTGATATTGAAAGGCTTTGCGACTATGTATTCAACACTCCGGAGGACGCACTTCGCTCCGCCGACTGCGTAAAACAGCGCTGTGAGCTGATAAAAAGCAATCTTGAATTTATGAAAAAATAATCAAAAAAGGCGGGAGCCGGCTTTTCAAAATAAGCCGGCCTCTTTTTTATAATTCTATTCAATGGGCAAAAGCAAGACGTTTAAATTGAACTGCCCCAAATTGTGCAGACAGTACAAAAAAGCACCAAAATGGTAGAATATTAAATTTAAGCAACAAACTGATTTCGTTTTTCAAGCGGAGT
>URGA01000022.1 GCA_900547275.1 uncultured Oscillospiraceae bacterium
CTCATGGCTCAGGTGCCACAGGTTCTTATCCTTAGAATAGTTGGTTTCCTTATTGATCTTCAGCGGAATATTATGTGCTTCCGCGTAAGCAATCTCCTTTTCGCGGCTGTTCAGCTCCCAGAAACGCCACGGAGCGATAACATCCATCTGCGGAGCAAATGCCTTGATAGCCAATTCGAAACGAACCTGATCGTTTCCTTTACCGGTACAGCCGTGGCAGATAGCGTCTGCGCCTTCAGCCTTAGCAATTTCAACGATGCGCTTTGCAATGATAGGACGTGCGAAAGCAGTGCCGAGCAGATACTGGTTTTCATAAACAGCGCCGGCCTGAACTGTTGGGATTATGTAATCGTCTACGAATTCCTGGTTGAGATCCTCGATATACAGCTTTGAAGCGCCGGTTTTAATAGCCTTTTCTTCAAGTCCGTCAAGTTCGGTTCCCTGTCCGACGTTTCCGCTTACCGCGATTACTTCGCAGTTGTTGTAGTGCTCTTTGAGCCACGGAATAATGATTGATGTGTCAAGTCCTCCGCTGTATGCGAGAACGACTTTTTTAATTTCTTTAGCCATAGTAAAAAACTCCTTGAATTTATTAACTGATACCCATTATAGTAAGTCGTTTTGACAATTGCAAGAGAAAAGCAGAAATTCGTATAAATATTCAAAAACACGCATAATATGCATTGAAAATTGCATAAAATTGCATAAAAATATATCGGTTTTGGGACGTTTCTGACGAATAAAACTTGCTGAGCAGCTGCTTTTATGTTCAATAATAAAACAATTTATATTACTCTAACCGCATGGATTTTGGTTACCATATTTGGATTTTTGATTTACAATTTGGGTGTTTTGCACAAAACAATTGTTAAATTTCTGTGAATTATCACAGCGAATGAAACGCTGTTTCTTATTGACGGTTTTGTAAAATTATGTTAATATAAATATAACTTCTCGGAAATGGGTATGTTATGCCCAAAAATGAGAAAGAAATTTTCAGTCAAAATGTTAATATTGCCGTATTAGTCCTGTTCTCTTGCGGTCAGAATGAAGTCGGTGACTGTAAGCGGCAGTACGAGTATTTTGTCTAGAAACTTTTATAGGGAGGAATTTTCAAAACATGAAAACGAAAAAACTCAAAAGAGTCCTTTCGGCGTTTCTTGCTGTGCTGATGGTTCTTTCGGTTATGCCAATGTCTGTTTTTGCAGCTACTGATGACGACTTGGCAACATTGAAAAGTGCTATCGCAGCTTATGAAACGAAGATGGACGGCACCGTATACACAAATATGCGTGCTGCATACGATGCTTACATTTATGCCAAAGAATGTGCGGATTCTTACGAATACGGCAGAGATACGGGCCTCGACCTTGCGAGTGCCGCAAATGCTCTGAATACCGCCGTAAGCAATCTCGGAGCGTTTACTCCTGCAACCGCAAAGGTAACAGGTTCGTTCCAGTATGATGACTCGTATACAAACTACGAGGATTATTACAAGAACTTGCTCTATTCTCCTCAGACAACAGATCAGGCAGTTGCAGAATCCGGTCAGGTTACCACAGCTTCTGCATGGTCGGGTTCCTGCTACCAGAAGTTCTTTGTATTCCATCCTGTTACTGTTATGATGTATGACGGTATCAACGAACCGGTAATGCCTGTAATGTTTGAGTCTGAACCCGGTTCAAGCGGATTTTACAGTAAAGATGCTCAGGTTTATACAGCTTTCTTAATCAGCAATGACATGAAGCTGACTGAAAAGTGGCACGGAACAGATTCAAGAGTTAACTTCATGTATACATATAATCAGGGCGTTACAAACGTTGGTTATATTGATACAGATGTATCCGGTAACTCCGGCAAGCATACAAGCAGCCAGTTCTTTGCTAACTTGCTTCATTTCCAAGGCAGTTTCTCTGAAAACCAGTACTACAAGACTTTAACACTTAGCTGGGGCTTCAAGTGCAGCACAAGCGCAGATTCATCTACAAACGGTATTAAGACAGGTAACGCTGAATCTACTGCTCCTGTATATGTAATCAACTATAAGGCATTGATTGATGCTCTCGGCACAAATGCTTCTGTTCTCCAGAATATTGAAAACTATGACAATGACTGGGCTAACGTTCAGAAGTATATGTCAGCTCTCGATGCAGCAACAACATTTAATCCTTCAGGTTACGATTATTCAGATACTGCTAACGCGGTAGCAGCTTGTGCAAGCGGAATTGAAAGTGCCATTAACACAATGAACAGCACAAGAACCGCACTTACTGCTTCTGATGATTCTTACGACCAGCTCCGCGATGCTCTTGCTCAGGCAAGATCGGCATATGATCTCGGCAACGACGGTGTCTATACTGAAGATTCATGGAGTGTTTTCTCATCAGCTTACGAAGCTGCAAGAAATACCATGAATGAGGTTGACAATAACGGCTACAAAGCAAACGGCTCAGATATAGCGACAATCGCAAAAAATCTGAACAATGCATTCTCAGCACTCAAGACTGTTGCAAAACTTGCTGATGCTACAGAGATGAACGCTGCTGTTGCTAAAGCCAATACGATCACCAAGTATTTGGATTACCTGACAACCGATACAAAAGAGGCATTCGTAGCCGCTTTTGAAAATGCCAAGACCGCTTTCCAGAATGGTGATACAACTCTACCTGTAATCTTTACGGAAGATCAGCAGGAAGAACTTGATGCGCTGACAGACGCACTTAACGCAGCGATTGATGCTATTGTACTTGATACAACAAGACTTTCAGCAGGTCTTGGCGAAGCACGCGGCATCGATCAGTCAACAGTACTTGACGCGGCTGCTCTTAACAGAGCTATCGCTGACGCAGACACTGTTCTTTCAAATGCGATTGCTACAGATCTGACAGCTGACAATATTGCTAATATCGTTTCAGGCTACGTTGACGCTTGTGAGAAGATCGAAGAAGCTATTGAATATGCTAAGACCCCATATACACGTCAGCAGGACAGTGTAACGGATTCAAGTTCAGGTTCAACAAGCGTTGTTTGGGGCGATACCCACAACAATACAATATTTACATATCCTAAGGGTGTCGTAATTGTTAAGACTACATCTGACGCAAAAGAATTCAATATCGGTCAGTATAAGTTATACAGCAACAACTACAGATATTCAAACCCCAATTCATACTCTCAGCTCATTTATGAATTAGGTATAACAAATGCGGCTGTAGGCACATCTACAGGAAGCATGAGCTCGGGACAGTTCAAACTGGCGGGATTTGACGGTGAAGTTATTGCTAAGTCCGGCGACGAAAGTGTTCAGGGCGGACTTTACTATACCGGAAGTGCTCCGGCTTCTGTAAACGCAGGTCTCAGCGACGGCAGTACAGAAACTTATTTGTGGATGAAAGAAGGCGAGTTCACACGTACTTCTGACGTTATATTTACAGCTCCCTCACTTGCCACAGGTAAAGCACCAACAACTACTACTTATTCTGTTGCAAAATCATATTTGTATGCTCAGGCTAAATATTTTAATTGGAGTACACAGACAGTAACATACAATGACGTTACTGATACTCCGATGGATGTAACAGTTGTAGATATTTCACCGCTTTGCTATCTGCTTGATTCTGTAAACCAGTATACAGACCTTAACCAGCAGCATGATTATAAGTGGTATACAGCAGATTCTTATAATGCATTGCTTAATGCTATATCTGCTGCAAAACTTCTTACCAATAATAATAGTATTAATACTTATAATACTCCGAAGGAATACGGTACTGCAGTTGCTCAGGCATGGAATACACTGAGAAACGCTGTATCCGATCTTACTGTTGCTACTTATGTTGTAACATTCAATTATAAAACTGCAGCAGGCGTTGATACAAAGACCCAGAAGGGCGGCAACTACGGAGAAGAACTCGTAGCTCCTACAGATCTTCCTTCCTACGTTGACGGCGAATACCGTTATGTATTCAGCGGCTGGGACAAAGAAGTTACTCCTACCATTGTCGGCGATGAAACTTATACTGCTCAGTATGAACAGCAGTTGAATACGGCTGATTTCAGCGGCATTGACGCTGCCGTAGAGCAGGTTACAACGCTTGAGGATAATGTTTACAGTGCTTCTGATCTGGAAGAACTCAACACTAATATTAAAGGTCTTAAGTATTATAACTATACAGAAGAACAGCGCGCAGAGACACTGGCTAATGAACAGACTTTCATTGATGCCGAAGCAGCTGCTGTACGCGCATGGGCACTCACTGCAAGCGAAATTGATTTGTCCACAGCAGAATCTGCTCTTGAAGATGCTAAGAGTAAGTGCGATTCAGATGCAGTTGATATCAACGATATTCAGATGTTTGAACTTTCAAAATCTGTTGAAGTAAACGGCAAAGCAGTTTCAGGTCTTATTTACTCTTCACAGAAAGACCTTGATGCAGCTATCAGCGCACTTCTTACTTCACTTCAGCCGAAAATGTATTCTGTTGAACTTAACGGTGAGCCTCTCGGAACATATGCGTATGGAACAAGACTTGTTGTTACAGGCGACGGTGAAGTAGTTGAAAATGAAGATATTGAAATGAACGAAGGTGCCCAGAACTACGCTTGGTACTATAGTTTCAATTCAGTACAGGTTACAGAAACAACTTCTCCGAAGTATATGACAACTGCTCCGTCATACGGCTTTGTAGTTAAAGGTAATACATTCCTTACAACTGAAGTGGCAGACAGCAGTGAAGATTCATATGTTGTAACGTTTGTAAATGGCATTAACGGTCACGTTTATGACGTTGTTTACACAACCGGAACTGTTGATATGCCTGCTGCACCTGATTGTGCATTCTATACCTTTACAGGTTATGATAACGGCAGCACAGCAGGAAGCCAGATCACAGTAAGCGAGGATACCGTTATTACCGCTAACTACCAGATCGGCAGCATCGAAACATATTCAGTTAACATTTCTGGTATCAATGAAGTTGTTTCTGATAATTTCCAGTATAACGATAAAGTTACACTGACAGACCCCGATGTTGAAATTTGGGTAACCGTAAAATACGGCGAAGGACAAAATGCTTACGGAGAACCATGCGATGCGCATCAGGTTGTTGCTTATGGCGATACCATTAGTCTCCGTGCGTGTGAAGACATTGAGATCTGGGGTCTTACATTAGAAGATATCGAATGGCTTGATGATGAGACAGGTTCAGATGTTATTATTGATGCAGATGATAATTATGCATCATCAATGACCAGAAACGGTATCGTTAAGGCTGATACTAAATTCTCAATGATCGGTCAGTTCGCTGTACCTGAAGGTGCAAGCGCTGTTGAATACGGAATGCTCTTTACAACAGAGTCAGGCAAGACCCTTACTCTTGAAAATGCTTCAGCTGACAGCACTATCAAGCGTCTTAAGGCTTCAAAGCATACCGGTGAGAGCGATACTTACGGTCAGTATGTAATCAGTATTAAATCTGCATCTCTCAGCGGTTCTTACGATTTCACTTACAGATCATATCTTACATATACGATGAATGGTAAGACATATACCGTATATGCTGACAAACCGGTTACGGAAAACGTTCAATTCTAAGGAGATACACAGTTATGATGAGAAAAAGTTATGAAGAACCGGAATTGATCATTCGTCGCTATAATCTTCGTTCTGGTGACGTTGTAATGACGTCAGACCCTACAAACAACACAGATAACGATTTGTTTGATGATGACGAGTACGATGTTTTCGGCAATTAAAAACTGTCTGCCCGGCTTTTGCCGGGCGGACCGGTAATTTTTACTACAAAATTATGAAATAAGGTGTTTATCTTGAGAGAAATCTATGAAAAGCCTTGTTCAAAGGTTCTTGATTTTTCAAATTGCGGCAATGAGATAATCACGGCGTCAGGTGTTACAGGTCAAAATTCTGATTTGTATGACGATACGGAATATGAGTTATAAATCATATTTTTATTTGCTATAAAAACTGTGCAGGTTTTTCCTGCGCAGTTTTTTTGTTTTTATGGTATTGAAACAGAAAACAAGTTTATTTTCTCTATCATTATTTGACTTATTATAATTTATATATTATTATATAAATATTGCGATGTTATTTGTGTGTTTGGCGCAAATAACGTATTGATTTAGAAAGCAGGCAGAAGCATGAAAGTATTGGTAGTTGGTCTGGGTCTTATAGGCGCCAGCATTGCGAAAACGCTGAAAAAGAATACTTCCCACACTGTTCTTGGCTGGAACAGAACGGAATCTGTTGCTAAGCGCGCAGTTGAAGAGGGAGTAATCGATCGAACAGGTAAACTTGAAGACCTTATTCCTGACGCGGATATTACCATTATCAACTTTTATCCTGACGCCATTGTTCCGTTCATACTTGAACACAAGGACCTTTTTAAAAAGAACAGTATAGTAACAGACTCCTGCGGTATAAAAGCTAAAATTTGCAATCGCATGGCTCTTGAAAAAGACCTTGATTTCTATTTTATAGGAGCCCATCCAATGGCAGGCCGCGAAGTGTCAGGCTACGACAACAGCCAGGACAATTTGTTTGACAATGCTTCGTTTATATGTACCCCTGTAGATGCGCCGAGAAATAAAACTGACGCGCTGGTAGGGCTTGCCCAGGAAATGGGATTTGCACGCACAGTCGTTACCACCCCCGAGCACCACGACGAGATGATCGCGTTTACATCTCAGATTGCTCATGTGCTTGCGTGCTCATATGTGCTTTCACCGCTTGCTCCTCAGCATGCAGGATACAGTGCAGGCAGTTATCGCGACGTGAGCCGAGTTGCAAGAATCAACTCCCAAATGTGGGCGCAGTTGTTTGTAGATAATAAAGAACCGCTTATCCGAGAGATTGATGATCTCGTATCTAATCTTCAGAAATTCCGCCAGTGTATAGAGGCGGACGATGAAGCGGGATTGAAAGATTTAATGGATAAGGGTAACAGAATAAAAGAGGAAATCGGATAAATGAAAACAGTTAAAGTAAACGCCGGTAAAGGATACAATATTTTTATTGAAGAAGGTTTGCTTTCTCAGTGCGGAGCCCTAATCAAAGAAGTTACGGGCGCGAAAAAGGTCTGCGTAATAAGCGACAGTAACGTTTTTCCAATATACGGAGAAACAGTTAAAAGTCAGATTGAAGCCCAGGGCTTTGATGTAAGCACTTTCGTTTTTGAAGCTGGGGAAGAATCCAAAACTACTTCCACAGTACTCCAAATGGTAAACTTCCTTGCAGATAAAGGCCTTACAAGAGAAGATCTTGTCGTTGCTCTCGGAGGCGGTGTCTGCGGCGATATGGCAGGTTTCGCCGCCGCTGTATATCTCAGAGGAATTGATTTTGTCGAAATTCCTACAACACTTCTTGCACAAGTGGATTCGTCTGTTGGCGGCAAGACCGCAGTTGACCTTCCAGCAGGCAAAAATCTCTGCGGCGCATTTCACCAGCCGGTGCTTGTTATTATAGATCCGAAAGTTCTTGATTCGCTTCCTGAAAAGTATTATAGCGACGGAATGGCGGAAGTAATCAAGTACGGCTGTATTAAATCTTTAGAATTTTTTGAACGTATCGAAAATGAAAACAGCAGAGATTTTATAGATGAATTGATTTATACCTGCGTTGATATTAAACGCCAAGTCGTAGAAAACGATGAAAAGGAAAAAGGAGAGCGAGCTCTTCTGAATTTCGGCCACACCGCCGGTCACGCCATAGAAAAGCTTTGGAACTTTTCTACAGTGTCTCACGGTGCCGCCGTGGGAATAGGAATGGTAATGATAACCAAAGCGGGAGAAGCTCATGGAATAACGGAAAAAGGCACGTCGGAAAGAATTGCTTCAGTGCTTAAAAAATATAATCTTCCTGTTGAGGACAGCCACGATATTTCCCAAATCGTCAGCGCAATGCAGTCTGACAAAAAACGCACCGGCGACGGAATAAAACTTGTAATGCTAAGCCGTCTGGGTGAAAGTTTTATCCGACCTACAACAAATATCGAATTACTTCAGCTTTTCGGAGTTAATGTATGAGTATAGTTTCAGTCGAAAATTCAATACTTAAAGGCTCTGTTAAACTTCCTCCCTCTAAATCCGCAGCTCATAGAGCGCTGATTTGCTCTTTCCTAGCAGGCGGAGGCAGTGTTGAGGGAATGATCCAGTCAAACGATATGAAGGCTACTGTAGGAGCGCTGGACGCTTTGAAAAACAAGAGCAAGACAGTTGATTGCCTTGAAAGCGGCTCTACTCTTCGCTTCCTTATACCTGTTGCCGCAGTTCTCGGAATTGAGACAACTTTTGTGGGTTCAGGAAGACTGCCTCAGCGGCCTCTTGACGAATATACAAAACTTCTTCCCGAACACGGCGTTAATGTTGAAACTTCCGGAGGACTGCCGTATTCAATAAGCGGTAAACTTCGGGCAGGGCACTACGAAATAGCAGGAGACGTTAGTTCCCAGTACATAACCGGATTGCTTCTGGCACTGCCGCTGGCAAACGGAGACTCCGCTCTCAGTATAACTACGGCGCTTGAGTCAAAGCCTTATGTTGATATGACAATTCAGGTTATGGAGGCATACGGCGTTTTTGTAAGAGAGACGGAATTCGGCTATCTAATAAAAGGCAATCAGCATTATAAGAAAATTGATTTTTCCGTAGAAAGCGACTGGTCGCAGGCGGCGTTCTTTATGGCTGCCGGAGCAATTGCTTCTGACATTACAATAGAAGGCGTAAATCCTGCTTCGCTTCAGGGCGACAAGGCGGTCTGCGAGATCATGAAAACTTTTGGCGCAGAAGTAACCATGGGCAATGACAGCGTTAGATGCAGAACAGACCAGCTTATGGGTACTGTTATTGACGCTCACGATATTCCTGATATGGTTCCCGCCATTGCGGTTACAGCCGCTTTTGCTCAGGGCGAAACAATAATAAAAGGAGCCGCAAGGCTCAGATATAAAGAGTCTGACAGGCTTAAAAGCGTTGCAGACAATCTGCGTCTGATGGGCGTAGAAGTTGAAGAGATGCCGGACGGCCTTGTTATTCAGGGCGGAAAACAACTGATGGGCGCTGAACTTAAAGGATATAATGACCATCGGATAGTTATGGCGTTTACGGTGGCTGCTTCCTTTGCAAAGGGAAACAGTACCATCGATGACGCTGAAAGTATAAATAAGTCGTACCCGACATTTTTTGAGGATTTTAATTCATTGGGAGGTAAAGCCCATGTCATCAGTGACAGGTGATAATATTAAACTCAGCATATTCGGCGAAAGCCACGGCGAAGCGATAGGCTGTGTTATTGACGGTCTGCCTGCCGGTATTCCGGTGGATATGGATGAGATATGCAAAGATATGGCAAGACGCGCTCCCGGACGGGATAAAACATCAACACCCAGACTGGAAAAGGACTTCCCGATAATACTGTCCGGAGTGCTCAATAATGTTACTACCGGCGCCCCGCTGGCAATGGAAATAAAAAATGAAAACACGAGAAGCGGCGATTACAGCAATCTTATGACTGTTCCCCGTCCGTCCCACAGCGATTATCCGGCGTATGTAAAATACCATGGATTAAACGATATTAGAGGCGGCGGCCACTTCAGCGGCAGACTTACTGCTCCGCTTGTTTTTGCAGGGGCGATAGCGAAAGCCTTTCTTAAAGAAAAAGGCGTTTATATCGGAGCTCATATTGCCCAGATAGGCGGCGTCAGCGACGAGTGTTTTGATATGAATAATATCAGCGTTGATATGCTCAAAGAACTGTCATCAGACAGTTTCCCCACCATTGGGGCTGAAACAGAAGAAAAAATGCGCGCTGTTATTGAGCAGGCACGGCTGGAGCAGAACAGCGTAGGCGGAAAAATAGAGTGCGCCGCAGTCGGTCTCCCTGTTGGAATTGGCGGCAATATGTTTTCAACGGTTGAAAGCCGCCTGTCTTCAATACTGTTTGGTATTCCTGCAGTTAAGGGCGTTGAGTTTGGCCTGGGCTTCGGATTTGCCAATGCTTACGGCGCAGACGTTAACGACGGTTATGAAATAAAAGACGGTAAAGTAAGTCTTATTACAAATAACAACGGCGGTGTTCTCGGCGGAATGACAAGCGGTGCGCCTGTTGTTTTCAGAGTTGCGGTTAAACCCACCCCCTCGATTTCTCTGCCACAGAAAAGCGTTAATCTTCAGACTATGGAAAATGAAACGCTTGTTATTCACGGAAGACACGACCCGTGTATCGTTCCTCGTGCTGTAGCTGTTGTTGAAGCAGCCGCGGCGCTTGGGCTTATGGATATAATGATTTAAAAAGGATATATGAAAACCAAATGGATTTACAGGAACTGAGAAAAGAAATAGATAAAATTGACGATGAACTTATTCCACTTCTTATGAAGCGAATGGACATTTCCGAGCAGGTTGCAAAGTATAAGGTACAGCGCGGACTGCCCGTTTTGAACGCGGAAAGAGAACAGCAGATACTTGACGATGTTGCCGAAAAATGCGGCGACAGGGGAGATACTATTAAAACGGTGTTTTCCGCAACAATGGACGCTTCAAGAGCGCTTCAGCACAAGATAATGAACGGCGGTGCAACGCTTCGCCAGAGTATAAATAAATCGCTCAGCGATAAGCCAGTTACCACAAACGGAGAAGCAATTGCCTGCGCAGGTGTTGAGGGCGCTTACGCCGGCCGTGCAGGAGCAAAATTATTTCCGAATGCTCCCATAAAGTATTACAAATTTTTTGAAAATGTTTTCGAGGCTGTTGACAAAGGCGAGGCTAAATTCGGTATAATACCGGTAGAGAATTCTACAGCGGGCTCCGTCCATGAATCTTACGACCTTATTATGAAATACAGATTTTATGTAGTAGGTGCTCACGATGAAAAAATAGAGCACTGCCTTGCTGCCAGACGCGGCACAAAATACGAGGACATTGAATCTGTTTACAGCCACCATCAGGCGCTGAGTCAGTGCAGTAATTTTATTGATAATTTCGGCTTTACCGGCGTAACATATTCAAATACGGCGGCAGCTGCAAAATTTGTTGCAGAATCGGACCGAAACGATATCGCGGCAATTTGTTCGCCCCAGGCTGCTAAAAAATACGATTTGCAGGTTATTAAACGAGATATTCAGAATATTTCTAATAACAGAACGAGATTTATTGTTATTTCGAAAAATATGCAGATTAGCCCTGACGCTGACAAAATCTCGCTTATTTTCAGCTTGCCACATACAACGGGCTCGCTGTACAGAGTGCTCGGCAGATTTTCAATGGCAGGTCTCAGTCTTACAAAGCTTGAAAGCCGCCCCATGGAAAACGGTGATTTCAGCTACTATTTCTATGTTGACATTATGGGAAGCGTTCGTGACGATACAACGCTTGATTTGCTGTGCGCTTTGTATGACGAATTGCCAAGTTTTGAATTTCTCGGCAATTTCCACGAAAGCAACGATTAAACGATGAAACGGAGTTGGGATTTTTGAGACAGCAAAAACGTCATCAAACCAACTTAATAGCAAATATTATAGCGCTGGTTACTATCGGACTTCTGGTCTTTCTTTCGGTTGTGCTTTATAATCACGCTAAATTGGAAGTTCGTTTTGATACGCTTATCAATTGGCTGGAAAATCTGGACAACGCAATAGTCAATCTTGACTCAGACCTTGAAATTATAATCTGTATTTTTGCTCTATATATTGCAAAATGCCAGCTGCCTATTCCTATGGGATTTTTGTGCGTAATATCCGGTATCGTTTTTCCGCTGGGTGAAGCGATAATTATAAACGTGGTTTTTCTTGCCTTCTTCTTTTCGGTTAAGTATGTTGAAGGCTCCTGGATAGGCGGAGGCTGGGCAGGAATGATACTGAATATCCGCCAAATGCGATTTGTCAGAGACTGGATACAGTTTAAAGGCAACGGAAATCCGTATATACTGTTTGTTTCAAGGCTTGTGCCGTCTATTCCTTTGGGCATGGTTTCAAAGTATTACGGCTCAATGAAGTATGACTTTGTTTATTATATTGTTTTGAGTCTGCTTGGTTTTGCACCCAGACTTTATATTTACACAAAAATCGGTTCTGCTATTTATAATCCTTTCTCAGTTCGTTTTATAGTACTGCTGATGATTATAGTGGCGTTTTCCGGCATAACAAGTATGGCGTTTAATATCTATTATGGCAGACGCTCAAGACAGATGAACCAAACGCTGTTGCTTTACAGCGAAAAAGAAAAATATAAAATTGTATTGTAAAAGAGGTTGGAAACATGAATGCTAAAGAGATGAAAGCGAAAATTAACAGCGGAGAGTTTGACGAGGCTTTCCGCAGAGTGTATGTGACTGATGAAGCTGTTGCACTTCAGAAGCCGAGGTACGTTAAACTTATTGAAACTTTTGAAGAAATCTTCGGCGGCGAGCGCGACATATATGTAATGAGCGCTCCCGGCAGAACGGAAATCTGCGGCAACCACACTGACCACAACAACGGAAAGGTACTGGCGGCATCAATAAATCTTGACGCTGTCGCGGTAGTTGCCCAAAACGACGACAATATTATTCGAGTAAAGTCGGAAGGTCACAATATGAACGTTGTTGACCTCAGCGACCTTGAACCCAGAGAGGAAGGCTACGGCCACTCAACCTCAATGGTAAAGGGAGTTGCGGCAAGACTTAAGGATCTTGGTTATAAAGTAAGCGGTTTTGACGCCTGCACCGCCAGCGATGTTATGGGCGGCTCGGGACTTTCTTCTTCCGCGGCTTTTGAAGTGCTTCTCGGCACTATAATCTCTTATTTACATAATGACGGCAAAATCGATCCTGTAACAATCGCCAAGACGGCTCAGTACAGCGAAAACGTATTTTTCGGAAAACCCTGCGGTCTGCTTGACCAGATGGCGTCTTCAGTAGGTTCGTTTGTAACCATTGATTTTGAGCACACTGAAAATCCGGTAATTAAAAAAGTTGATTATGACTTCTCAAAGAGCGGCCACAGCCTTTGCATTGTTGATACAGGCGGCAATCATTCCGACCTTACCGACGATTACGCGGCAGTAAGAGGAGAAATGGAGGCGGTAGCCGAGGCTATGGGCAAGAAAGTTCTCCGAGAAATTGAGTACGACGACTTTTTCGCAGCTCTGCCTGAACTTCAGAAAAAGGTAAACGACCGCGCTCTTATCAGAGCAATGCATTTTTATGCTGAAAACAAAAGAGTTGACAATGCGGTGAATTGCCTTGAAAGCGGAGATTTTGACGGCTTCAGAAAAGATATTGTCGCTTCCGGTTATTCTTCATTTATGTATAACCAGAACGTATATACTCCTAAAAATCCAACGGATCAGCGCCTGTCCCTGGCTCTTGCAATGACCCAGGCAGTTCTTGGTGACCGGGGTGCTTACAGAGTTCACGGCGGCGGATTTGCGGGAACAATTCAGGCTTTTGTTCCCAATGATATGCTGGAGAATTATAAGAAGGTTATGGAAGGCGTTTTCGGCGAAGGTAACTGCCATGTTCTGATTATCCGTCCCATCGGCGGATGCAGGGTTCTGTAAAGTAAATAAAATACATAATTTGGGGGAGAGTTAGAGATGAAATATGTATTTGTTGTAAATCCTATATCAGGAAATGATAATAAACAGCATATTTTCAAGCGTATTCGTTCTGCTTTCCGTATGATCGACGATGAGATGATCGTTGAGGAAACAGACCACAGGGGTCACGCGAAGGAAATTGCCGCAGATTATGCCGCAAAATACGGCTCGGAATGTGTTATTGTCTGCTGCGGAGGAGACGGCACGGTTCATGAGATAGCAAACGGTCTTGCTCATACTGATACGCCGCTTATGCTGCTTCCATTGGGGACAGGCAATGATTTTGCCAAAAAGATTTACGGAACGAAAAAAATCAACGTAAACAATGTAATCAAGGCTTTCGGCCTTTACAGCGGCAAGATTAGTTATGACGTCCGCCCCATAGACCTTATTGATTATAACGGTGAAAAATGTATCAACGTTATGAGTTTCGGCCTTGATACAAAGGTTGAGACTATCGGGCGCAAGATTGCGGCGAAGCTTCCGTTCTTAGGTTCAAACGCTTATAACGTTGCTGTAATTCCCGTGCTTTGTCAGCCGCTTCGTTATAGAATAAACGCTGAGCTTAAGTGTGTGGACGAGGATGGCAAGCCTTATGTGCTCAGACAGGCACCTCTTGAATACGCTCTTTATGCAATCTGCAATGCCAGCTTTTACGGCGGTGGTTTCTGTCCTGCGCCGAACAGCAAGCTCGACGACGGCATTCTGGACTTTACATATGTAGACCCGATTAAAGTACATCAGGCCCTGCCTCTTATTCCTAAATACAGCCAGGGCACTGCGGCAGAAAGCTCCCCCGACCTGGTTCATACTGGGTATGTCATCGGCGGCCGTTTCTGGACTGCCGACGGAAAACCTCTTTTGGGAAATTGCGACGGAGAAAATTTCGACTATACAGAAGTTAATTTCAAAGTTGAGAAGCACGCTCTAAAATTGTGCTATGTTAAAATTTAAAAATTTGCCCGCCGGAGTGCTGCGTTTGACAGAGTATCTGACGGGCTGTTTTACTATAAGGAGGAGCGTATGAAAGCAAAGCGAGTTGTTTCGGTTATTTTTGCTGTACTGTTTTCCATTGTTTTTATTGCGGCTGTAGGTTTCGGTATATTTCTTGTTGTTTATACGCCTACGCTTACCGCTGATTTTTCGGTAAAGACGGGCGAGGTTACAGACGGCGCTTCAGGCTATCTTTACGGTATTGCTCAAAACGGTGTTCCGTCTGAAACGATGACTGACAGTGTTGATATAAGTACTGTATCTCAGAAGGTTACCGGCGGGCTTCAGCATCCCGTGGGCGATATTTCAGATGTGGAAACCCAACTTACAAATACCGATTATAATGTTGTTTATCTTCAGGATTCATACGATACCTGGTATTATGCCAACGATGATATAATGGCTGCAAGAAAAGCAGGCGAATATGACTGGCAGAAGTTTATCAGCGAGGACTATTTTCCGAGAGTTGAAAAAGCAGTAAAGACTTTGTCGGCTTCAAAAAGCGCCGACAAGACCGTATACTGCTTGTATAATGAATGCGACAACGGTGTATGGTTCGGAACGACTGTTAAAGATAGAAGTAATGAGGAATACGGCGTTGGAGCAAAGTATGATGAAGAGGGCAGAGAGAACTTTTATTCTGCCTGGAAGCAGACATACGATCTGGTGCGCTCAATAGACCCGGACGCTTTAATCGGCGGTCCCGGATTTTATGAATATGACCACGATAAAATAAGCTCTTTTCTTGAGTACTGCAAGGAAAATAACTGCCTGCCGGATATTATGATTTACCATGAACTGGCGGATAACAGCGTTTATCTCTGGCAGGATAATGTTGCGGATTACCGCCAAATGGAAAAGGATATGGGAATGGCTGAACTTCCCATTATTGTAACCGAATACGGACGAATGAAGGACAACGGTCTGCCGGGAAAAATGGTTCAGTATATAACCCAGATAGAGACAAGCAAAGTTTATGCAGATAATGCCTTTTGGCGGCTTGCAAATAATCTCTGCGATGTTGCGGCTGACGATAACTGCCCTAATTCCAATTGGTGGTTATACAAATGGTATACTGATATGCAGGGCTCCACGGTACAGATTGACTACAACGACCTGTTCCGCTCAAATGTGGGCAAGTGGCTTTCCGGCAACGCACCTCTGCGTTCCCAGGGCTTTATGGGCGTTGTAACAATCACCGATGACAATCAGAAAATAGAAGCAGTTTGCGGAGGAAGATCCGGCGATGCTGAACTGAGACTTGACAATCTGGACGCTGTTGGACTGGACGGAAAAAAAGTAGGAGTTTATATTGAAGAGAGCGTTTATCAAGGACTGTCAGGTGTTGTTAGTTCCCCCGTATGCGTTAAGTATTATACCGCAAATGTAAAAGACGGAAGTCTTGAAATAAAATTTGATAAAATGGACGAAGGCAACGCTTATCATGTTATCGTAAGCGCAGTTGATATTCCTGAAGAAGATTATGAAAACAGTAACCTGCCTCTTCGTTTTGAAGCCGAAGAGGGAGATTTGCTGGGAACAGCGTATACATACGAAAGCGCTTACGCCACTACCGGTGAAAAAGAAGGCATGGTAGGCGGAATTGAAAGCGAAGGCAGCGGAGTGAAAATGACAATCAAGGCTCCTGCTGACGGCGACTATGTTTTGCAGGTAATATACGGCAAGGCTAACGACGGCAAGGACAGCGATGAGCGCAGAAACGGCAAGATGAATATCAGTATTGACGGCAAAAATACTCAGCTGGATTTGTCCAATACAATTAAGAGCGAATATACCGACTATGTAAGTCTGCCCGTAACGCTTACTAAGGGAAAACATACTGTTGAGATGACTTATGCAGACGGCACGTTCGTTGTTGACAGCGTGTTGCTTTCGCCGAGTACCGAAGAAAAGCAAATCTACGTTTTTGCCGACACTGATTACACCTATGAGGAAAAGACAGCGTTTCTTGCTGTTGCAGAAAATGACGGTTATTATGAATTAACAGGAAAAGCAGATACTGAATTTACTGTTTTTGACGCTCAGGGCAAAACGGATAATGAGGGAAAAGCGGTGGTTTATCTTCGCCGCGGGCTCAATACGGTTGTGTTTGACGGTAATATAGATAATGCCTTCAATCTCTCTTATTCATCTTACGGAACCGGCGCTTGCTCGATTAAAGCGACTGATGAAAAGACAGAACCGATTGCTGTACTAAAACCTGCTGATTTCTCCCTTGCCGGCGGTGCAAAGATTGAAAAATCAGGGAACACAGAGTATATAACAGGTATTACTTCCTCCTCCGGCAGTGCTTCGGTTACAGTAAATGCTCCGGAAAGCGGAAAGTATTTTATTACAATAACATATGCAAATAATGATGAAGGCGGCTACCACGATTACAACGTAGACCTTGTCGAGCGCTATGTGACAATAAACTGCGGCTCAGACAGCGAAGATGTCTGGTGCAGAAATACATACTGCTGGGATACTTATAAAACCGTTACCGCCGTTGTTCAGCTGAAAAAGGGAAGCAACAAACTTACCCTTACCAACAGCGGAAACACAAAATTCAACGGCAAAGAAACTGAAATTCCCCGAATTTCATCAATAAGCGTAGAAAAGCCTGTAGTTTAACGAATAAACCTCCCGACAAATTTTATCGGGAGGTTTTGTTAATTTATTTATTTTGTGATAATATATGCAATTTAATAAATACAGCAAAAAAAAGAAGCGGCATTGAGGACAATGCTGCTTCTTTTATGTAATTATTTACAGTATTATTTACGAAGAATTGCGAAACCTAAATCAATAGCGCCTCCGATAATGCGGCTGGTGCGGTGCATTCCCAGTGTTTCCGTGATCCAAAGAATGATAAGAGCCACAAGAATGGCAATGATGAGTGTCTGTTCTGTCATAAGTCAGCCTCCTTTTGGTACAATAGTATTATATACTATTTCAAAAATAAATCAAGACTTAGACGATATTTTATACACATTGACGATATTTGATAAAATTAGTCTTTCAAGTTGAAAAATAATGGGAATTGTTTTATAATATTTGTGAATTTTTGATAATGGGGGAATTTTGATGAATCCAATTCCTATGGTTGTTGCAGATACAAGCGCTACTTTTACAGCAACTGTTGTAGTTGCAGGCGTTGGTATTGTTATTGCAATGTTGCTCTTGCTGATTTTGGTTTTCTACGCTTTCGGTAAAGTAGTTTCCGGCGCAGAAAACTCATCCAAAAAGCACAAAATGGAAAAGATGGAAAAAGAAATGGAAAATGAACCTTCTGCACCGCCTGTTGTAAAGGCTGCAAAACCCGCCGCTCCAAAAGCTCCCGTTGTTCAAAACGGTATCAGCGACGAGATTGTTGCAGTAATCAGCGCTGCGGTTGCCGCCAGTGAAGGCGGTTCTGCGGTTATTCGCTCAATCCGCGCCGCTAAGCAGAACACAGTGGGCTCGCGTAATCCGTGGGCAGCGGCTGCAGTGTTTGAAAACACCAGACCGTTTTAACAGGAGGGAAGTATAATGTTAGAAATTTTACAGGGCGTTTGGGGCGCCGTTGTAGACATATTTACCAATTCCGGTTATGCCTACTTCTTTACCGCTGAAGGCGGTTACAAAAACGCTATAATGCTGTTGATATCATTCGTGTTCCTGTATCTCGGCATTAAAAAAGGCTTTGAGCCTCTGCTTATGATTCCCATCGCTTTCGGTATGCTTCTTGCAAATATTCCCGAAGCAAACCTTGCGGTTCAATACCACGATATCCAGGGATTTATAGACCTTTTGGCAGGCAGACTTACCGACGCTTCAGGCAATGTTCTTACGCCCGGTCTGATTGACTTCCTGTATTTCGGCGTAAAAGCAGGAATTTATCCGCCTCTGATCTTCCTCGGTATCGGCGCAATGACGGACTTCGCTCCGCTTATTGCTAATCCCAGCAGCTTCATTCTCGGCGCTGCTGCTCAGTTCGGTATCTTTATCACATACGTAGGTGCTATCCTGCTTGGATTTAATCCTCAGGAAGCAGGTTCCATCGCTATCATCGGCGGTGCTGACGGTCCTACCGCTATTTTCGTAACATCAAAACTTGCTCCGGCGTTGCTGGGTACAATTGCCGTTGCCGCTTATTCGTATATGGCTCTTGTTCCTATTATTCAGCCGCCTATCATGCGTGCACTGACAACGAAGAAAGAGCGCAGCGTTGTAATGGGCACTCTTCGTCCCGTTTCAAAGCTTGAAAAGATTTTGTTCCCAATCATGGTTACAGTAATCGTTTCTCTTCTTCTTCCGGATGCCGCTTCTCTCGTTGGTATGCTTATGTTCGGTAACCTTCTTAAAGAAAGCGGAAGAACAGAGCGTATTGCCAAGGCGGCTCAGAATGAACTGATGAATATTATCACAATCCTTCTGGGACTGTCTGTTGGTGCAACAACATCTGCTTCAACATTCCTTAACTGGAACACTATTAAAATCGTATTCCTTGGTCTTATTGCATTCTGCTTCGGAACTGCGTTCGGCGTTCTGTTCGGAAAGCTTATGTATCTGTTTACAAAGGGCAAGGTAAATCCGCTTATCGGTTCAGCAGGCGTATCTGCTGTTCCTATGGCAGCCCGTGTAAGCCAGAAGGTAGGCCAGAAAGAAAATCCGTCAAACTTCCTGCTGATGCACGCTATGGGACCCAACGTTTCTGGTGTTATCGGTTCTGCTGTTGCTGCAGGTGTTCTGCTTACTCTGCTTGGTTGATTTTAGAAAATCACCGGCGGAAAGCCAGCGGTTATATTCACATTTGATGAAAAGCACCGACCGGAGAATTCCGGCTGGTGCTTTGCTGTACTTTAACAGTTTTCGCTAATATTGTTTGCGGGGTGTTTTTATCCTTTGCGTGTGTTAAGTTGTTAAAGTCATGACTAAAAGAGCATTTAGTAATTTAGTATTTATAGGAGTACATAGCGATGGCATTAAATGAAATGCAGCAAAAAGCGGTTAATCATACCGAGGGCCCACTGCTTATTTTGGCGGGCGCGGGCTCAGGCAAAACCACGGTGCTGGTCAACAGAGTTCAGCATATTATCGGCGACGGATATGCCGAGCCGTGGCAGGTTCTTGCAATAACATTTACTAATAAGGCGGCAGGTGAAATCAGAGAGCGACTTCTTAATACAGTTGGACCTCAGGCTCAGGACATCTGGGCTTATACCTTCCATTCATGCTGCGCCAGAATTTTGCGCCGTTTCGGCGAAAGATTGGGATATTCAAATCATTTTACGATTTATGACACGGATGACAGCCGCAGAGTTATGAAGCATTGTCAGAAACAGCTTGGAATTGATGACAAGTTTCTTAATCATCGCTCTATCCTTTCTGAGATAAGCCATGCCAAGGACAGCCTTATCGGCGTTCAGGAATATCAGGCAAGCTCTGTAAACGATTTTCGCAAGGGCAAGATTGGCCAGTGCTATGAGCTTTACCAGAAAGAGCTTTTGGCATCTGACGCAATGGATTTTGACGATATGATATTCAATACTGTTCGTCTGCTTCAGGAAAACGACGACGTGCGCGAACTCTACCAGAACCAGTTTAAATACGTAATGGTAGACGAGTATCAGGATACGAACCACGCTCAGTATGTTTTAACGTCAATACTTGCGGATAAATATAAAAATATTTGCGTTGTGGGCGATGACGACCAGTCGATTTACCGCTTCAGAGGCGCAACCATTGAAAATATTCTTTCCTTTGAAGAACATTATCATAACGCTACCGTAATCCGTCTTGAGCAGAATTACCGTTCTACACAAAATATTCTTGACGGAGCAAACGCAGTTATTTCAAACAACAAGAAACGAAAGGGTAAAAGGCTCTGGACGGACGCAGGCGCAGGCGAAAAAATCATTTTTAATACCGCCAAAAATGAGGCGGACGAGTCCTCTTTCATCGTTGATGAAATTTTAAAGAACGTAAAATCGGGGCGCAAAATGAGCGACCACGCAGTGCTGTACAGAATGAATGCCCAGTCGCGAAATATTGAAATTGCGCTGACAAAAAGCGGAATTCCTCACAAGGTTATCGGCGGCCACCGCTTCTTTGACCGCAAGGAAATCAAGGATATTACGGCGTATTTTGCGCTTATCAACAACACTGCTGACAATGTTCGTCTTCAGCGTATTATCAACGTGCCGAAGCGCGCTATCGGCGCAACAACTGTTGAGCACGTTCTTGAGATAAGCGCAGGCCTCGGCATATCTGCTTTTGAAGTTTGCCAGAGAAGCGACGAGTTTCAGAAGACAGCAAGAAGCGCCCAGAAATTAAAAGATTTTGCGGCGCTTATAACGTATTTCCAGCAGTGTTTGGCAGACGGAATGACCCTCAGCGACTTGCTTCAGGAAATTCTTGAAAAGACAAAATATTCGGATTATCTCAATGAGGATGACCCTGAAAAATACGACGACAGAATCAACAATATCAAGGAACTTTCTTCAATGTTTATCAAATATCAGGAGGAAAATCCTGAGTTTGAACTTTCTGATTTTCTTGAGGACGTTGCGCTTGTAACGGATATTGACTCTTATAACAGCGACGAGGATTCTGTTGTGCTTATGACCTTACATTCTGCAAAGGGTCTTGAATTTCCGATCGTTTTCATTCCGGGTATGGAAGAGGGTATCTTCCCGGGAAGCCAGTCTATGTACAGCGAAGAAGATATGGAAGAGGAACGCCGCCTTGCTTATGTAGGTATTACCAGAGCAAGGGAAAAATTATATCTTATCAACGCCCAGCAGCGTATGCTTTACGGAACCACTTCCAGAAATCCCGCTTCCCGCTTTCTCCGTGAAATTCCCGAAAATGTTACTGAAGACGTTACTGTCAGAATGTTTTCAAGTTCTTCTTTCGGCGGCAGAAAGATCGGCGGGGAAACTCAGAAAAGTTCTTATGCTCACCGCTTCGGCCAGAGCGGCCATACCACGGGAAAATCAGCGCCGTCAGCTCCTGCGGGCTCTTATTCTGCAGGCGACACGGTGCGCCATAAGACGTTCGGCACAGGCGTAATACTGTCAGTTCAGCCCATGGGCAACGACACTTTGCTTGAGGTGGCGTTTGACAAGGCGGGCACAAAGAAGATGATGGCAAATTTTGCGCGGCTTGAAAAAGTTTGATCAAATAAATTAAGGCAACTCTGAAAAGAGTTGCCTTTTTTCGTTTGCGCAGCTGTATTGGTCAGTTTACTTGTCTTTTTTGTCACAGCATACGCAGGGAGAGCAATCGTCTCTGTCCTTTGGGAAAAATTCGTCAACAGGGAATTCGATGTTGGCGAAAGTTTCGCAGGGATTAGCGGTGTTGCAGTCGCATTCTCTTTCAGGAATGCAGTAATCGTATGCAGGCACTGTCATTTGGACGTCGCGCTCCATCTGGATTATTGAGAAAAGACCGAGAGTAACGAGAACTGCTTTTGCGGGACGTTCCGGCAAAGTGCAGTTGTCAAGTTTTGACGTTACAGATTGAGGCATTGACGAAAGACAGGGGATATGGCAATCGCAGCATCTGATTACGTCAACTGAAAGCACAACAGGGTCAACCGCCTGAACTTTTGCGGACGGATTTGTATACTGGGGTGCTTCGGGGCAGTCCTGAAGTTCAGAAGCAACATGGCTTACGAATACCTTAACGCTTCCGCTTGAACCGTAAAGGATGCATTTTTTGTTGAAACTTGTGTAACCTGTTGCAACCATCGGTGCGGTGCATGGAGCCGCGTAGCAGTCAAACGTCAGTTTGAAATAATAGGTAACGTCTACACTGTAAAATCCTTTGTCAAAGGGCACTTCGTCTACATCTATGCTTACAGCTTCGATTGTGCAGTCACGGCATTTTATCGTAACAGCGTTATCAATCAGAAGCTGTGCGGGTGCATAAAATGTAACTCTTAAATCCTCCAGGCAGTCTTTGCTGACACAGCTGTCATAAATACGCTTTGTGTCTATGCATACCGCTTCGTTTATGCGTCTTTCACCTGAGTCAATAATAGGTTCGGGCATAACAAAACTCCTTCACATGTATTTAAGCATGGGACGGTGCCTTTGCCGCCCGCATTGCTTCAATAACATACTATGAAGGAGCGTGTTTTTTGATAATGTTTTTTTATTTGATGTTTTTGTCGTCGAATACAGGGTACATTCGGCGGTAAAGACTGTTTATTTTTCTAAAATATCCTGCGTCAATCTGTGCTATCGTGTCGGCTGTTGTGCGAAATCTCCAATTCTTTTCAGGAAGACCGGGGATGTTCATTCTGGCGTCACTGCCGAACCCGCACATATCCTGGAGAGCGACTATCGCAACGTTGGAGGCGCTTTTCCATACCGCTTCTATCATCTTGCGGCAGGAGGCGCTGTAATATCCTCCGTCTCCCCAGTTCTGAGCCTCAAATCCGATATAGTCAAGAGCAAATGAGCGCTGAGCCTCGTCAGCTTCCCAAAGCCAGCCTAGTATCGTGTTGTTGTCATGAGTACCGACGTAATTTACGCTGTTTTTCGGAGCGTTATGGGGCATATGGGCGCTGTCTGCGTTGGGGTCAAAACCGAACTGGATAACTTTCATGCCGGGAAATCCCGTATCTTCAAGCAGTTTTACAACGTCCTCGCCGAATACTCCGAGATCTTCCGCGATTATCGGAGCGGCTGGAAACGCCCGGAAAACTTTGTCAAAAAGTTTCATTCCCGGTCCGCTTTTCCATTCTCCGACCTTTGCTGTTTTTGATTTTGCGTCTACTTCCCAGTAGCTTGCGAAAGCACGGAAATGGTCTATGCGAACAACGTCGTAGGTGCTCAGAGCGCCGCCGATGCGGGAAATCCACCAGGCAAATCCGTCTTTCTCCATGGCTTCCCAGTTGTATATCGGGTTGCCCCAGAGCTGACCGTCTTCGCTGAAATAATCCGGCGGAACTCCTGCAACTTTTTTCGGCGAGCGGGTCTTCGGGTCTATAGCGAACAGCGGCAGAGCGGACCATACGTCAACGCTGTCCATTGCAACGTATATCGGCATATCTCCGATGACCGCAACACCTTTTTTGTTGGCGTAATCTTTTATTTCTTTCCATTGGAGGAAAAAGATATACTGAACGAATTTCCAAAAAGCCGCCTGTTCTTCAAATGAGTAGATATCGCGTATGCAGGAATAATAGTCTGCGTGATTTTCAGACCATTCCCACCAGGGCTTTCCGCCTTCTGCTTCTTTTACAGCCATAAAAACGCTGTAATCGGTAAGCCAGGGGTTTTCTATTTCAAAAATCTTTATCTTAGCCGCAAGCTCTCCGTCTATTTTAAGAAACGCCTTTTTCAGCAGATTAAGTCTTTTTTCTTTTGCAAACTCGTAAGCCGCAGTGTACGGGGAACCGTCGTATACGTTTTCTCTAACGTCATTTTCGTCTGCAAGTCCCATTTTGCGCAGCCCCTCAGGGTCGATAAAAAGATAATTTCCTGCGAAAGCAGAGGGAGAGCAGTAAGGGCTGTTTGCCGCGTCAGTGGGATTGAATGACAGCCCCTGCCAGTAGGAAAATCCCATGTCTGAAATACGGTCTATAAATTCTTTGATATAGTCGCTGAAAACGCCTACACCGTAGGGCGACGGCATTGAGCTTATGTGGAGCAAAACGCCTGCGCCTCTTTGTTTTAACATATTTTTCACCTCTTAACGGTTTGAAAGGAATTTTATCACGATTTTGTGCAAAAAGCAACAAGTTGGTCAAATTGGCAAAATCTTTAACTTTGTTCTTTTAATATTTATTATATATTTATATTGAATATAGAGAACAAGTTTGATATAATATTCAGCGTGAAAATGTGAAAGTATACGTTTTTTCAAATATTTTGAACCAGAGGACGTCAAAGTTGAGCAATATTAAAACCGTAAGTGAAGAACAACTTAATGAGCAAAAGGCGTTTGCCGCCAAGGTAAAATCTGTTTTGGCGTCCCGCTATACGGCTGAAAAACCGCTGGCGTGCGTTGTGACCTACGGCTGTCAGCAGAATGTGGCGGACAGCGAGCATATTAAAGGCATGCTTGCAGAAATGGGCTACGATTTTACAGACGACCGCAAAAAGGCTCAGTTGATTATTTTTAACACCTGCGCTGTCCGCGAGCACGCGGAGGACAGAGTTTTCGGAAATGTCGGTTCGCTGAAGCAGTACAAGGCTGACCACCCTGACACGGTGATTGCTCTTTGCGGCTGTATGATGCAGCAAAAGCATATAGCAGATAAGATCAAGGCGTCTTATCCCTTTGTTGATCTGGTATTCGGTACCCACGTTGTTTACAGACTGCCGGAACTTTTGCTAAAGGCGCTTACAAGAAAAAAGAGAGTTTTTGAATGTCCTGATATGGACGGCATTATTGCAGAGGGACTGCCTGTTGTCAGAGATGATACCAGAAAGGCGTTTTTGCCGATTATGTATGGCTGTAATAATTTTTGCTCATACTGCATTGTACCGTATGTAAGAGGGCGTGAGCGCAGCCGCCAGCCCGAGGAGGTCATCAAGGAGTTTAAGGGCCTTGTGGCTTCAGGGTATAAGGAAATTACTCTTCTGGGCCAGAACGTAAACAGTTACGGCAAAGACCTTGAGCCGAAAGTGACGTTTGCTCAGCTTTTGCGAATGCTAAACGATCTTGACGGCGATTTCAGAATACGTTTCATGACGAGCCACCCAAAGGATTGCACAAAAGAACTGCTTGAAACGATGGCTCAGTGCGACAAGGTTGCCCAGCATCTTCACCTTCCGTTCCAGAGCGGCAACAACAGAGTGCTGAAGGCCATGAACAGAGGCTATACCCGCGAGCGCTACCTTGACCTTATTCGTTACGCAAGGGAACTTATGGGCGATGAACTTTCAGTAACCAGCGATATTATCGTAGGTTTCCCCGGCGAAACTTACGAGGAATTTAAAGATACCCTTTCACTGGTTGAGGAGATCAACGCCACTTCGCTTTTCACATTCATCTACTCCCCGAGAGTGGGAACGCCTGCCGCTAAGATGGACGACCCTGTTTCCCACGAAGAAAAGGCAAAGTGGATGAAAGAACTGCTGGAAACTCAGGAGAGAATTTCGGCAAATCAGATGAAACTTCACGCCGGAAAAACATTTAAGTGCTTTGTTTACGGCAAAGGCAAACTCGGAGATAATTACGTTGCCGCCAGAACAGACGGTAACTTGATTATAGAATTTGAAGGAGACGAAAAACTCATCGGCTCTTTCCAAAATGTAAAAGTAGTTGAACCTCTGACGTATGTTCTCAGAGGTGAACGAGAAAGGAACCAATGATTATGAGTTTAGAATCAGTACTCAGAGAACTGGGAAAAGAAATTCAGCAGGATGAGCGCTTTGTTGCTCTTCAGGAGGCTGCAAAGGCTAACGACGCTGATGAAAATCTTCAGCAGCAGATGCAGGAGCTTCAGCTGATATCACTTAAGTATCAGCAGGAAGCCGAAAAGGCAGAAGAGGCTGACAAGGAGCGCATTGAAAGCCTTCAGAAGGAATATGAGGCTCTTTATTCCAAGATTATGGAAAGCGAAAATATGCAGAAATATTCAGCTTGCGCCGCAGCTATGGAAGAAATGGCTCAGTACATCAGCGCAATGCTCGGTATGTTCTTTGACGGCCAGGATCCCGCAACTTGCGAAGTTCCGCCCAAAGACGCCTGCACACATGACTGCTG
>URGA01000023.1 GCA_900547275.1 uncultured Oscillospiraceae bacterium
CATTGATTTAAATCCGTCGTAAGCCATCTTTGTATAATAGTAAGGATATGTAAGAGCCGTTTCGTCGCCTCTGCCCTCGTGAAAAATAAGGTTATCAAAATCAACAGGATAGATTTCAGGCTCCGCCTCGTCAAGCCAGAGAGCGTCTACGCCTTTGTCAATATAGTTTTCCTTAAGTCTGTTCCAAACAAAGGAGCGGGTTTCGGGATTTGTTGCGTCGATAATAGCCTGCCAGCCATAAAATCGGAAAATTCTGTCGCTTCCGTGGGTGGTATTTACAAGCATATTCTGCTGTGACATAGGCTCATAGTTGGGGCTGTTTTCGTTTATTGTGGGCCAAACGGAAACAACGAGTTTTGTTCCCATTGCGTGTAATTCCTCTGCCATAGCGGTAACATCAGGCCAGTATTTCGGGTCAAAGCGGTAGTCGCCCTGTTCTGTCCAGTGAAAATAGTCAGCGATAATTACAGAAAGCGGAATGCCCTCTTTTTTATATCTGCGGGCAACTTCAAGCAGATCCTCCTGGGTTTCATATCGCAGACGGCTCTGCCAAAATCCTGTTGCCCAGTGGGGCATTTCAGGGGCGTGGCCTGTAAGGTCTGCGAGAGTTGACGCCGCCTCTTTCGGAGTTCCGCCGATTACCACGTAGTCGATACGTCTGGTGGTGTCGCTTGTCCATCTTGTTCTGTTGTTTGCCAGTTCAACTGTTCCTGTTGAGGGGCTGTTCCATAAAAAGCCATAACCCAGTGATGAGTATATGTAGGGAATTGTGCATTTTGCGTTTACGTTTCTTATATCAAAAGTGCATCCCTTTAGGTCAAAGCGGTTTGTCGCTTCGTGGCCGAGACCGTAAAAATGTTCTCCTTCAGTGGGTTTAAAAGTTACCCTTGCTTTCCAAAGTCCGCTTCCCTTGTTTGAGTAACGGCGTATTTCGTTTTCAAAAGTAAGTTCAGGCTGTTCCTCCAGTATCTGTTTTCCGTCAAAATAGAAAAACACTTTGCCGTCGTGATACATTTTGAGCATCAGACGACCGTTGGTCATTGTTACGTATTTCTCCGTTTCTTGGATTTCAGACGGAACCTGTTGAGGCATAAGTGTGAAATTCTGCTCAATTATTTTACAGTCGGGAAATGCCCGAAATCTGATTGCTTCTTTGCCGCATGGCGTAATTTCTACAACTTCGCCCTTTCTAGAAAATATTATTTTGTTTTCGCTTACTGTGGTGTTTTTCATATATACCTCCGCCGGTGATTAAATTATATTTTTTGAGCTGCAAAAATCAGTGACAATTTTTGCAATTTTTTTGCTGTTTACAATGTAACTTCCGTGATTTTCGCCTTTTTGTATGCTGAATTCACTGCCTTTGATATTTTTTGCTATAAATTCAGAATCGCTTTCTTTTATCATATCGTTTGAAGCGCAGCTTATCAGCGTAGGGCAGGTGATGCGCCCCAGCATTTCACCGCTTATATTAGGCTGGGTAAGCATCATTTTTGTCTTGACGCTTCCTGTAAAAAACAGATTTAGTTTCATGAAAAAGCGAATTGGTGCTTTGAGTCCCTTTGGACTGCTGTTGGCGCCGCAGGCGATTATTGCTCCTGGAATTTCAGGGTGATTTATCGCTAAAAGCAGGGCGGTTATTGCCCCGTCGCTGAACCCGCAGATTATCGGTTTTTTCAGCCCCAGTTCTTTTATGAACTTAAAAACATCCTCTGCCATATTGTCATATGACAAGTCATTTGTTACCTGGCTTTTGCCGTGGTCTCGGCTGTCGGGAAGATAAACTGTAAAATCTTTTTGAAGCACCGAGGCGGCTTTGTGAAATATTTTTGAGCTCTCGCCGTTGCCGTGGAGCATTATAAGCGGCTTTCCGCTGCCGATTTTTTCGTAATATATATGTATATTATTTACATTTATATCCATTGGGTGTCCTTTCTTTGATTTTTAGTTATTGACGTTTTTAGTCGATACGGGTATAATAAACCAAGTGGATTTTTTCTTTTTGGTCCGCATAATTAAATCATTAAGAGGTTTCCTTATGGTTTGGAACGTGTTTTATGTTGTATTTGTTCTTATAGCGGTTGCCGCTGTCGCAATGTTTGTGCGTTTTATGATTAAGAAAAAAATTGTTCTGATTATAATTCCGCTTTTAATGATTGCGTGCAGTATTGCGTTTATAGTAACTTACTATACCGCCGCCAGCAGATACGATTCTCCCGAAACGGTAACCCCGTCGTTTTTTCCTTCAACTATCAGCACTGATTTTGTAAGTGACAATTTTGAGGAGGATGCAGACGGCGCTTACACCAAAACTTCCGAGTATGACGCGGGAACTATTTCCTACACCGTTAAATTTAATGAAAGTTTGGGAAGTACATCGGATTACCTTTTTGCTGAGCCTACTATTGATACAGACGAGTTTACCCGTTCTGATATGCAGGGTATTTTCGCAATTAAGTATACTGACGTTATCGCTGAGCGAACAGACAATTTCCTTGCGCTGAGAACAGGTAAGTATCAGCAGGAATTTATTGTAAAAACAATCGGTTGTACCTGCAGGATAATTATTACGTCAGACAATAAAGATACAAGCGATCTTATTTCTTCAATGAGAGACGAAGTTCTTACGTTTACTTCTAATTCTACAGAACAGTAATTTAATTTATCGGAAACGGAGTTTGCCGTTTCCGATTTTTTATTATTTAGGTCAGCTCAAAGTAAGATTTACAATTTATTTTACCATATAGAAGTGGGATTGAAAACATTTTTTCTGCTTAGTCAGTCTCGTAATTGCTGTATTAGAAAAATTAAAATTGCGCTTGATTTTAAATTTGATTTGAGTTAAAATATTTGCCGAAACGGGCAAAGCCCCCAATAATTTTATATAGGATAGAAATAAGTATTATTTAAATTTTGCGTAGTCTATCGGCATAATCTGCTGTGGACTGCGCTTTTTTATTTAAGGAGGAAAATATGAATAATATGCCGAAAACAAAATTTGAAGAAGTGGTTTACGGGCTCTTGATGAGTTTCTTTATGGTGTTTGCCATGGAATGTTATAACAGCGCCTGGAACGCAGGAGGAATGAGCAATACCTGTTTTCTTACGGCAATAAAGGAACTGACTTTTATGTGGCCGATCTGCTTTGTGATAAGCTTCTTTCTTATGGACAGAATTGCGCCTAAGATTGCCTTTAAGCTTGTAACGCCTGGCGAAGATAAACCGATTTTTGTCATTGTCGTAAGAGCGGCGGTTACCGTGTGCCTTATGTGCCCGTCAATGAGCCTTGTTGCAACGATTATTTTTCAGGGCGTTGACGCTGAATTTGTTGCTCATTGGCTTCAGACTGTGGCAAAGAATTTTCCCATGGCGTTTTTCTGGCAAATCTTTTTCTGCGGCCCTCTCGTTCGCGCGCTGTTCGGCCTTATCTTCAGAAGAAAAAAGAATGTTTCAGAGAGCAAAAGTGAAAATAAAGATGAGGAAAAGCAAAAAGCGGCAGTCAGCGCAGGCAAAGAATTATAAATCTGTCGTTTTAAATAATACATGATTAGTATTTATTTGACTTAGCGCCTGAAAACATATACAATAGTTATAGAGGTGAGGCGTATGTGTTCAATGGAGGATTTGCTTGGCGAATGCCCGATAGTTGCCGCCGTAAAAGATGACGACGGGCTTGAAAAGTGCATTTCCAGCGAAAGCCACGTTGTGTTTGTGCTGTTCGGCGACCTGAATTCTGTTCCCCAGATCGTGGGAAGGCTGAAGAGCGCAGGGAAAACCGTCTTTGTTCATGCCGATTTGATAGAGGGTCTTTCTCCACGGGAAGCCGCGGTTGATTATCTTATTAAGAATACCCAGTTAGACGGCATTATTTCAACAAAACTGTCGCTTCTACGCTTTGCAAAGGCAAAGGGGCTAATGACGATTATGCGCTTTTTCCTGATTGATTCCATTGCCATGGAGAATATCAAGAAGATGAAGAACGAGAGATGTATTGACCTTATTGAGATACTGCCTGGTCTGATGCCTAAGATAATCAGCAGAGTTTGCAAAAACAGCGGCAAGAAGATAATCGCCGGAGGTCTTATCAGCGATAAAAGCGACGTTCTCAGCGCGCTGGATGCAGGAGCTCTTGCAGTGTCGTCAACAAACAGCGCCGTTTGGAACCTTTAGTTTATCATTTACAGCAAAATGAATAATAAAATAATTATTGTATTGTGTTTTTCTTTTTGTTGTGCTATAATCAATTTGTTAAGTTAATATGACCGAGAGATTTGAGCAACGGTATAAAGCACGGGTACAGCCCGTCTTTTTCCGTTGCTTTTTTGTTTTTTTCGGCAGTATTTAAGGGGGAATTTAGATGTACGATGTGGCGATTATAGGCTCAGGAATTGTTGGATGCGCCTGCGCATACCGCCTGTCAAAGTGTAACCTTCGGGTTGTGATGCTGGAAAAAGAAAACGACGTCTGCATGGGCTCGACCCGCGCCAACAGCGCAATAATGCACGCCGGCTATGACCCGAAACCAGGAACACTTATGGCGAAGCTTAATGTTGAGGGAAACCGTCTGGCAAGGGAAATATGCAAAAAACTTTCCGTTCCGTGGAAAGATACAGGCTCCCTTGTTGTAGCGCTGAGCGATGAGGATATGCAGACGCTTGAGGTGTTGCTGGACAGGGGAAATAAAAACGGCGTGCCAGGCCTTGAAATTTGGCAGGCGGACCGTCTGCGGGAAAAGGAACCGAATATTTCGCCAAACGCAAAAGGCGCGCTTTGGGCGCCCAGCGCCGCTATAGTAAATCCATGGGAATTCGGTCTTGCTATGGCAGAGACAGCTGTCAAAAACGGTTGCGAACTTAAAAGAAATTTCTGCGTAAGTTCAATTGATAAAACCGAAGAGGGATTTGAAATTTCTTCTGACGCTGATAAAGTGAGCGCCAGATATGTAATAAACGCAGGCGGCGTTTACGCAGACAAAATAAGCCGAATGGTTTGTGATACCTCTTTTGAGATTATACCGACGGCGGGAGAATATTATCTTCTTGATAAAGCGGAGGGCAGCAGAGTTTCTTCTGTAATCTTCCAGTGCCCGTCAAAGGATGGCAAGGGCGTTCTCGTTGCGCCTACCGTTCACGGCAATCTGATTGTGGGTCCAAACGCTGTTGTTCGCCGCGACCCGGACGATACATCTGATACCGCCGAGGGATTAGACGAGGTCAGAACAAAAGCGCAGAAAACGGTTCCCGGCATAGAATTTCGCCAGAACATCCGCAATTTTGCAGGCGTCCGCGCAAATTCAACGGTGGATGATTTTATTATTGATTTTGCCTGCGAACATTTTCTTAATCTTGCCGGCATTCGTTCTCCGGGTCTTACAGCCGCTCCTGCAATTGCGGAATACGCGGCAGAACTCCTTTCCGTCCGGGTCCTTGACCTCGGGAAAAAGAAAGACTACGACGCCAGCCGCAAAAAGGTGCATTTCAATAAAATGACGCCTGAAGAGAGAGAAAAACTTATTGAGGAAAATCCTTCTTACGGCCGAGTAATCTGCCGCTGTGAAACGGTTACCGAGGGAGAAATAATAGACGCTGTTCATTCGCCTATAACTCCTGTTTCGGTTGACGGAATAAAGCGCCGCGCAGGCGCTGGAATGGGCAGATGCCAGGGCGGCTTTTGCGGTCCCAGGGTGGTTGACATTCTCTCCAGAGAACTGGGCGTTTCGCCTCTTGATATTCTTCAGGACAGAGAAGGCAGTTTCATTCTTACGTCAAGAACAAAATCGGAGGTGGAATAATTATGTGCTATGAACTTATTGTAATCGGCGGAGGTCCTGCCGGTCTTGCGGCTGCTTATGCGGCGTGGAACAAGGGACTTCGTAAAATTGCCGTTATTGAAAGAGACAAGGAACTGGGCGGTATTCTCAACCAGTGCATACATAATGGTTTCGGCCTTCATTATTTTAAGGAACAGCTTACAGGCCCCGAGTATGCCCAGCGCTTTTCAGATATGGTTAAAAGCACAGGTGTTGAGATTTTTCTTGATACGATGGTGCTTCAGGTTACCAATGATAAAAAAGTCCATGTTGTAAGCAGCAGCGGGGGATACCGTATTCTCGAAGCGAAGAGCATTGTATTGGCAATGGGCTGCCGTGAGCGCACAAGAGGCGCGATATCTATTCCCGGCACCCGCCCTGCAGGCGTTCTTACAGCAGGCGCTGCCCAGAGATATGTTAATATCGAGGGATATATGGTGGGCAAAAGAGTTGTTATTCTCGGCTCCGGTGATATCGGCCTTATTATGGCGCGCAGAATGACGCTGGAAGGCGCAAAGGTGCTTGCCTGCGTAGAAGTTATGCCTTATTCAGGCGGACTTCAGAGAAATATTGTTCAATGCCTTGAAGATTTTAATATTCCCCTTTATCTTTCGCATACAATTACAGATATAAAAGGCAAGGCGAGAGTTGAGCAGGTAGTAGTTTCTGAGGTGGACGAAAACCGCCGCCCGATTCCGGGAACGGAGATGACCTTTGACTGCGATACCGTTTTACTCAGCGTCGGTCTTATTCCCGAAAATGAACTTACCCGTGACGCCGGTATTGAGATGGACGCAAGAACAAACGGCGCTGTTGTGCTTGAAAACAGAGAGACATCCGCAGAGGGTGTTTTTGCCTGCGGAAACGCGCTCCATGTTCATGACCTTGTGGATTTTGTTACAGCGGAAAGCATGGCGGCAGGGGAGGCCGCGGCAGACTATGTTCAAAACGGAGAGCGCAGCCGTTCAGACGTTATAAACGTTGTTACAGACAGCAATATCGGTTACACCGTTCCCCAGAAATTCAGAGCGGACAGCGACAAAGTTGAATTTTATTTCAGAGTTCGCCGTGTGTTCAAAAACAGTAAAATAAATGTTACCTGCGGCGACAGCCTTATCGCTTCTTTTAAGCGTGAGCATATGGCACCGGGGGAGATGGAAAACATAAAAATTCCTAAGGTACTGCTTTCAAAAATTGAGGGCGGCGAAATTAAAATTTCTGCGTCGGAGGTACAGGCATGAAAGAGTTGATTTGTATTATGTGCCCGAAAGGGTGCAGACTTAAAGTTGATGAGGAAAACGGCTATGCCGTAACCGGAAACAGCTGTGAAAAAGGCGCGGAATACGGCCACAACGAGCTGAAGAACCCCACAAGAGTCATAACTTCAACTGTTAGACTTAAGAGCAAAAGCGCCTGTCGTCTGCCTGTAAAGACCGACGAACCTATTCCGAAATATATGATGGATGAGACGATGCGCCTTCTTGACAACGTTGAAGTAAAAGCCCCCGTTCATGTTGGAGATATTATACTTGAAAATGTTTTCCGCACGGGAGTACATATTGTTGCCACAAAAACAGTGGAAGAATAATTAAGCGCATTTATGCCGCCGGGTCTGCCCGGCGGCTTTTTTATTTGTATAAGTAATATTTTTGCTTGTTTTCTGCGGCGTATTTTTCCTGTGGTAAAAAGCCGCTTTGTATGTTAGAATAAAAAAGGAAAAATTTTTTTGAAGAAAGTGTAATATTTTGGACTGCTGAAAGTACTACTGTATGAAAGCTCATGAAAGGAGGCGGTGATTTTGGCCGGGGTAGATAAAAAACAGGTTGATTTGAATTTAAAGGAAGCCTATAGAAATTACTATACATCTATTTACAGATATTGCCTTGCCAAACTCAGGGACAACCACCTTTGTGACGACGTTGTGCAGGAAACTTTCATTGTACTGTATAAAAAGCTGTTGTCCGGCGAGGAGATAATTGCCGTAAGAGCATTTCTTTACCGTACGGCAGACAATTATATTAGAAAGAAGTACGCAGAAAAACAGAAAAGTCAGTCGTTTGTTTCAATTGACGAAATTATAAATATTCCTTCTCAGAAAAGCGATGTTGACGAACGCCTGACATTTGAACAGTATTCCCGCCAGATCAGCGCCGCGCTTACCGAAAGGGAAGGAGATCTGTTCTCCATGCGTTACATAGAAGAACTTCCTATTGAAGATATTGCCGACAGGCTGGGTATCAGCGTGCCTGCGGCGACAACTCGCTTATTCAGAATGCGAAATAAACTAAGGGAAATATTGAAAAGTATCCTTTGATTTTCCCGGAAAGGAAAATTATGGCTTATCTGAATATTGATAAAAGAATTGCCGAGAATGTAAATTCCGACAATCTTGTTAAGATATTAAACAGCATAATCGACGCGGAAACTCAAAAGCCGATTGAAAGCATGAACTGCGATCTTATTGATTCCTGCGTTGACGCGCTGCTTGAAATAGAAAAAGAGCAGAACCATATTGCGGTTATGGTTCCGCTGATGCAGGATGAAAAGTTCCTGAAAATGATTAAAAGCAAGAATTCAACATGGTCGTCTCTCGGCGCTGTTGCAAAGACTGCAATTATCGTTGCGGCTGTAATGGGTTCTACTATTACGGTTAACGCCATGATTGACTCCGTCTTCCATTACAACATACTTGAGGAAATCGGAAAGGCGATTACAAGCCTTGGCGCTCCCGGAGAGCCAGAGGGACCAGAAATTGTTGTTGGCGAGGATGACGACGGTCCGGTTACAACCGAACCCACTACCGAACCTGCCACAGATACAACGGTTACGGAAACTACAACTGCCGCGCCTGAGGTTACAACCTCTCAGACGACAACAACCCCAGTATCAACCACAACAGAGAAAGAAACCACAACTTCGCAGAAGCCTGAAACAACAACGAAAAAAGTTTCTGCCAGCGATGTTTACCACAAAACAACAAAGCCGAATGAGACCGTTACATCGGCTCCCAAGGTTGTTGGACTTTCCGCTTCATTGTCCGCTTCATTTTGTCTTCATTATATTTACGGCGAGACCCTTTCTTACGACGGACTTTCGCTTACAGCTCAGATGAGCGACGGAACAGAGAGAAAAGTAAGTCTTGATGACTGCCGGTATACGGACAATGTTAATATGCAGAAAACGGCGGACGTTACTCTTAACATTATTTATAAAGGATTTCTTGTTGAGATCCCGATTACAGTACGCCCAACTGAGGAGACGCGTATCAGCGAAATTATGAGCAACAGTAGATACGAATATCTAAAGTGTGATGCAGGCGCTTATGTTACCGCTTATAAAGGCAGCGACAGTGAACTTAACTGTGCTTACGCAGACGGAATAAAGATTTTTGCAGTTTCTCACAATGTGTTTGCCAAAAATAAAGAGCTTCGCAGTGTTGAACTGCCGTTTGTAACCCAGATTGGCAACGCTGTCTTTGAAGATTGTCCTTCCCTTGTGAGTGTTTACGCTCCTAATGTTGAGACTGTCGGAGACAGAGTGTTCAATAACTGCTCTGCACTGCGAACGGTAGAACTGGGCAATGCGCTTTGCTCAATCGGCGAAAAAGCGTTTGCAGGCACTTCTCTGGAAGAACTGACCCTAGGAGAAAATGTTACCGAACTTCCCGCTTCAATGTGCGAGAACTGCTCGCTTCTTGAGAAAGTAACTCTTCTCGGCAATGTTACAACCGTAGGCGACTGGGCATTTGCCGAATGCGAATCGCTTTTGTCAATTGAGGGCACAGAAAATATTAAATATGCCGGCGATTACGCTTTTTCAAACTGCCTTGAGGTTCAGTTTGAGTTCCCCGAAAATCTTGAGCACGCCGGGGAAAATGCTTTCTATTTCTGCCGCAAACTTCAGGTGGGAGATATTCCCCAGACGCTTACGTATATCGGCCCGTCGGCGTTTGCTTACTGCCCCGGCGTTACAAAAATAACAGTTCCCCAGGGAATAACTGTTATATCGAAGAACGCTTTCAGAGCAACCAACGCAACTGAAATCATTTTGCCAAACGGTGTTAAACGCCTTGAGGACGGCGCTTTTGAAAGCTGTAAATTTACCAAGATAACAATTCCCGAATCAGTTGAATATATCGGCGAACACGCTTTGTACAACGTGCTTCTTCAGAGCGTTGATTTTGATTGCAGTAAAATCGAGATAGACAGCAAGGCGTTTTATCTTTCAAGAAGACTGGAGTTCAGATGCTATTCTGACTCAGATGCCTACGCTTTCGCAAAAGCAAACGGAATAAAGATCGACGTTAAGGAGCGCTTCCCCGAAATTGTCGAGGGTGAAGACGACTGATGAAAAAGGAGGAAGATTTATGAAAAGAATAAAACGTTTTCTGGCATCGTTTCTTTGCCTGATGATGATACTTACGGCGTCGCCGCTTTCCGCTTTAGCCGCGGAATCAACAACAGGTACAGACCCGAACAATTCAAATATAACCTGTACTTTTGACGTAGTGGGTCATTCGAAGATAGTAGTTTCGGGAACGGGTGAATTCTCCGGATATGTAAGCATTGACGGTGAGGAATACGACATTCAGGATCTTTCAATGACGTATCGTGAACTTTACATTGAAGAGGGAATAACTTCTTTCGGATATGCAATGTTCCGCGACACGGATTTTGAATATATCTATATTCCAAACAGCCTGAACGAAGCTTCATATGATAATCTCATGTTCGAATACTGTTATAATCTGAAAAGCGTCCACCTTCCGTCAGGATTGAAAGAGCTGAGCAACAGTATGTTTAACTCCTGTCAGTCGCTTTCCAGCATTGACATTCCGGACGGAGTAACTACCATAGGCAACAGTGCCTTTTTCGACTGTTCTAATCTTACGGAAATTGAAATCCCAAAGGGTGTTGCCCTGATAGATGAGCTGGCGTTTTACTGCTGTACAAAGCTTACAAAAGTAACTCTGCCGGAGGGATTGCAAATAATCAGAGGAAACGCTTTTGCAAGCTGTCCGCTGTCAGGCAGTCTTGTTTTGCCGAAATCATTGCGGGCAATAGGTAACTCCGCCTTTGCAGGAACAGATATAACTGAACTTACTGTATCAGGCGACATTGAAAATACCGGTACAAAAATTTTTAACAACAGTATGCTTAAAAGCGTTAAGCTCACACAGGACGTAACGAAAATACCTAATAATCTGTTCCAAAACGCCTACTTCCTTGAAACTGTCGAGTTTACTGATAATATCACAGAGATAGGCACAAACGCATTTGAGTCATCAGGACTTACACAGATTGTATTTCCTAAAAATCTTCAGTCAATAGGTGAAGAAGCATTCTATAAATGCTCAAGCCTCTCTTCAATTACGCTCAACGATTCCCTCGTTTCTATCGGCGACAGCGCATTTGAATCAACAGGACTTAATGAAGTATATATTCCCGCTGATGTTACGCTGGGAAAAGACTGCTTTGCTTCAAATCCGATTTCAAGCGTTACTTTTGCGCCGGGAAGAAAGACGGTAGGCGGCTTTTCGGGCTGCTCCTCACTTGAAAACGTTGTTATTCCCGACGGCGTACAAAGTATAGACGAAAGAGCGTTTTATAACTGCCGCGGTATTTTTGATATTGAGATACCCGACAGTGTTGCGGAGATCGGCGCTTCCGCTTTTTACGGCTGTACATATCTTGAAAATGTAAAACTGTCAGAAAATTTAGTTTCAATAGGTAATTCTGCGTTTTACCAGTGTAAGGCGATAACAAGCATTGACCTTCCTGAGAGCCTTACTTCCATCGGCGACAAGGCGTTTTACAAATGCTCGTTACTTTCCGATGTAACGCTTCCGCAAAACCTTACTTCAATCGGCAGCAATGCATTCGGATTTACAAAAATCAAGGAAGTTACTATTCCTGCAAGTCTTGAAACAACAGATGTAAGCGGCGTTTTTGAAAACACCCCTCTTGAAAAAGTAACTCTCTCAGAGGGACTTACATCTATCCCTGATTCAATGTTTGACGGCTGTGACAGCCTTGCGACAGTTGTTTTCCCTGAAAGTATTACTTCCATTGGCTCTTATGCTTTCAGAGATACTGCACTCACAAGCGTTGCTTTTCCTGAAAATGTAGAAACCATAGGCAATTTTGCTTTTGCAAACTGCGGCAGTCTCAGCGAGATTGTGTTTAACGATAATCTTAAAACTGTGGGAGAATCGGCTTTTGAAGGAACAGCGATAAAGGAAATCAATATTCCTGCAAATGTTGATTTCGGTCAGTACGCGTTCAGCGGTTCAGAACTTGAAAAGATAACTTTTGCCCCCGGCGTAAAGACTGTAAGCGGATTTGCCGGCTGTGATTATCTTGTAAGCGTTGAAATCCCCGAGGGCGTTGAAAAAATCGGCGACAACGCTTTTGAAAACTGCTGCTCATTATCTTCGATTACTCTGCCTGACAGCCTTAATGAAATAGGCGTTTCCGCCTTTAATATGTGCCAGGCGCTTGAAAATATTGAACTTCCGCAAAATCTCAAGGTGATCGGCAATTCTGCGTTTTACCAGGGCGGACTGATTAAAATAGATTTGCCTGAAAGCATAGAGACTATCGGAGAAGGCGCATTTTACGAAACTCCTCTTGAAGGCGTTGTTAATGTTCACGGTGCATCAATAGGCGCTTTCGCTTTCGCAGGCTCTACATTAGGCGGCGTCGTTTTTGAAAGCAGCGGCGAAAATTACACGGTTCCCGAGCGTGCGTTTTACAACTGTCCAAATCTTAAAAGCGTTCAGCTTCCCGAAAATGCAAATGTAAAAGTAGGACCTTACGCATTTGCGCAGTGCGCTTCTCTTGCTGAAATCAATCTTGAAAACATGGTATTTGCAGACGAATACAGCTTTTATCAGTGCTCGTCTCTTGCTCAGATAAAATTTGAAGCGCTGACAGAGATAGGCGACTACGCTTTCAGCCAGAGCGGACTTAAATCTGTTACACTTCCCGAAACCGTTACGGAAATGGGCACTGACACTTTTTCAAACTGCAAATCCCTGAATTATGTAAACGTAAAATGCTCAGAGCTGGGATGGTACGCTTTTGCAGACTGTACGTCAGTAAGTGATTACTATTTCACAAGTAATCTTAAAACCATTCCTATGTATTCAATCGCGTCAACAAAAATAAACAAAAACTTTGTTTACCTTCGCACCTGCACCATCCACGCCCGTTACGGAAGCTACGCAATCAACTTTGCAAAGGTAAATAAAATACCGTATGAGGAATTGCTGATTGACGATGAGACACAGCTTCCCGAATCCTATATCGGCGGTAAATGCGGCGATGGAACATGGGCGTACGATTTAAACGAAAATACGCTTTACATATACGCAAAGAACCCGACCGCAACGTATGTTACGGAAAGCGGTGAAAACTGGAGTCCCAATACGGTAAACGTTAAGCGCATCGTTTTCAGCGACGAAGTCGTAAAAATCGGCGCGAGAATGTTTGAAAACTTCTCCGAACTTGAAAGCGTTTCATTCGGAAAGAACTTAACTTCAATCGGAGACAAGGCTTTTGAGGACTGTACTTCTCTTAAGACAATCGAAGGCGGCAGCGGAGTAAAAACCATAGGCACCAGAAGTTTCAGCGGATGCACGGCACTTCCTGAACCGTTTTTACCTGCTTCCCTTGAGACGGTTGGCGTAGAAGCCTTTTACGGCTGTAAAGGGTTCAAGAGCATTATTATTCCCGACAATGTAAAGACGCTTTCGTCAAAGTGCTTTATGGATTGCTCAAACGTTACGGGAATTGAAATCGGCAGCGGGATAACTGAAATCCCAAGTTACTGCTTTGCAAACAGTTCTTCGCTTAAAGATATTACTTTTTCCGAAAACCTTGTTTCAATCGGAGAAAGAGCCTTTGAAAATGCTATTAAGCTTATTTTCATCAATATTCCCGACGGTGTAACAACTATCGGCGCTTACGCGTTTAACAACTGCTTAAACGTTGAAAAGATAACTCTCGGCGCTTCGGTGTCTGATGTAAGAGATTACGCTTTCAACGACTGCGTAAACTGCTATGAACTCAACCTTAACAGCGTTATCAGGTCTCTTCCTAACGCTAATTACACCCGTTACCATATTGAGTATTTCTGCGGACTTGAGCCAATTGTTCCCGGCTCAGGAGTGCAGTATAAATCAAATTACAACTCATTTAAAAATATCGGCCAAAACACAACGGGTCTTACCGTGAATATCGGCGACAATGTTAAAAGCCTCAGCCTTTTCTGGATGGCAGGCCAGACAGATATGCTTACCTGCGTCAATATCGGTTCAGGCGTTTCTTCCGTAGCGTTTTCAAATAATTCAGCAACCGGAAACACAGACGCGTCACAGATGTACAATTCTCAGTTCATCGGAAACCCCAATCTTAAGTCAATAAACGTTTCCGAGGATAACGCGTATATTTATTCTGACGGAAATGCGATTTATTCAAAGGACGGCGGAGTGCTTTATACAATAGCTCCCGGACTTGATACTTTCAGTGTAAACGCCAACGTAAAGACAATCGGTTCATACGCATTCGCAGGAAATGCGGCGCTGAAAAAGATTACGTTTGAAGAGGGCGTAACGTCCATTGCAAACCACGCTTTTATGTGCTGTAATTCGCTGAAATACATAACGCTTCCGAAAACACTTACCTCCATAGACGCTTATGCTTTTGAAAGCTGCGCCGCCCTGCGCAATGTAGAGCTACCAGACAATGTAGTTCTTATCGGCTCCTATGCTTTCAAGGATTGTTCTCAGCTTGCGGCAGTTATACTTCCTGATAACATTCAGATGCTGGATGCTTATACATTCTTAAACTGCAAGTCGCTTACAGGTATTGTTATTCCGGACAGCGTAAACGAGATTCGCCAGGGCGCGTTTAAGAATTGTCAGGCATTGGAGGAAGTTTATATCGGCGCCCAGAGCATTGACTTCGTTTCAAGCTCCAGTGACAAGACGTTTGTTTTCTCAAATTGCGGCAATGTAGAAATTTACACAATGGCCGGTTCTGACGCAAGCGTATATGCCAAGGAATGCAACCTTGTCTGCCATGCGTATACTGATAAATATACTTTTGCCGACCTTTGCGCAATGAAACTTGACATATTTGCCGGCTATGTGGGCTTTTGTACAGAAGGTCACGGCGATATTGAGTGGCTGACGGTTTATGAGGCTGACTGTGAAAATGACGGCTATGAGATCGGAGTTTGCGAATATTGTTCTGAAATTCTTGATGAACGCCATATTTCCGCCTGCGGCCACGATTATGAGGTTACAAAAATTGATGCAACAGAAACAACGGACGGAGCAGAGATAACAACGTGTAAAAACTGCGGAAAGAGTTTCTGCAAAACCATTCCAAATCTCAGCGGAACTCAGTTTGACGAGACCCATACTGTAAGCGGAACTGTTGTTATCGCCGTAGACAGCACCGCTGAAACGGGACGCAATTCCGCAATAGGCGCCGACATAGTAATCGACGGCTACACGGTGGCAACAACCGACGACAACGGCAATTTCAGCTTTGAACTGAAAAGCGGAACGTATGAAGCCACAGTGCATTATGCCTACGGCTTCGACAGAGAGATATTTATTATTGTAAGTGACAGCGACGTCCACTGCGGTTCAATACCGATAATAGGCTGTGACTGGAACAGGGACGGCAAGGTAGACGATGCCGACTATACAATGTTTAAACTTGTTTTCAAGTCACATATAGGCTCTCCGTCTTATCTCGATTACGTAGATATGAACCATGACGGTTATATCAACGCCAGAGATATGGTGCTGCTGGAGCGCTGTATGGGCGTAGACAAGAACGATTTTGTTTATCCAACGCTTGCATTTAATAAATAAAGGTGATAATCGGCTTTGCCGAATCATATAGGTTAATATCACGTTAGTGAAAGGGAGGAGCGCTGCATTTTTGCGGCGCTTTAACCTTTTTTATATTATGTTTGTTAATATTGCACAAAAAATAATAAACAAGGGTTGAATTTCTATTGGCTTGTTGATAAAATATTAACGAAAGCATTTATTGAATGATGTGAAATAAAAAAGGGCTTAAAGTAAACGGGGGGACTTTTCATGCGTTATGCACTTGTTACCGGCGCCACAAGCGGCTTAGGCGACCGGATTGCCAGAGCGTTGAGCGAGAAGGGATGGTATGTCTTCGCCTGCGGCCGCAACGACGAGGCGCTGAGCACAATCGGCGGAACAACTTATGAGCATCCTATCAGTCTTGACGTAACGGATCAGGACAGTATTGACGAGGCTTTCAGGCAGGTCAGCGAAATAACCGACCATTTGAACGCTATCATCAATTTCTCCGGCGTACAGAAAATGGCATCGCTTATTGAAGGCGACGTGAAGATCGTTGAGCAGATGCTTAAGGTCAATCTAATGGGAATGATGAGGGTCAACAAGACTTTCTTCCCACTTGTTAAGGAGTGCAACGGCAGGATAATAAACTGCTCTTCTGAATGCGGCTGGATGACACCCCAGCCTTTCAACGGACCGTACACGCTGTCAAAGTACGCTGTTGAAGCTTACAACGATTCTCTCAGACGTGAGTTGATGTTTCTTGATATTCCTGTTATTAAGATACAGCCGGGATCGTTTAAAACGGCTATGCACGGAAGCACACTTAAATCGTTTGATGATTTAATTAAAAATACCAAGTACTACAAAGATGTGCTTGAAAAGATGAAAATAATGATGCAGCTTGAGCTGAAAATGGTTAACGACCCTCAGTATCTTGTTGACGCTGTTATGGACGCTGTGCTTTCGCCTAATCCAAAGCAGAAGTATCGTGTTAAGAATTCACCGCTTCTCGGTGTAGTGGAAACGTTTCATCCGGTTGTTGTTGACGCCATGTATAAGAAAATGCTGAAATCTAAAACGGTCAGCAAAGTTATGGAAAAAGTGGCCGACAAACTGGCGGAATAAAAGGTACATACCGAAAACGCCCTGCTTGTTTAGCAGGGCGTTTATTGATATAATTGGTTAAAGAGGAGTGATTGTATGAATAAAAAAGCCTTGGCTCTTGTTGTTACAGCCGGCGCCGCCGCTGTAAGCGTTGAAGCGATAACCCTTTACCGCCAGGTTATGGGCAGGGGGGACAGACCCCAGAGCCTGATTGCAAAACTCCTTACAAAAGAAGATCAGGAAAAAAACAAACAGTCAGACAACTGGCGAAAGCAGTATGTTGACTGGGCTGACGGACAAGTCATGGAAAGATGCACAATAACGTCTGACAGAGGCGATGTGCTCAGAGGCTATTATTTTCCGCCGGACAAGCCGTCTGATATTATTGTTATCGGCTCCCACGGATTTCATGCTGACCATACCGTTGACCCGTATACATTTATTAAGCATTACCATGACAGGGGTTGGGGCTTTTTCTGCTGCGACCATGTTGCAAGCGGCGAATCCAGCGGCGATTACGTTGGCTTTGACTACTTTGAGAGCAGAGATATGCTTTTGTGGATAGATTATCTAAAATCACGCTTCGGAAGCGATATAAAGCTTATTCTTCACGGCGTTTCCATGGGCGCGTCAACCGTTTTGCAGCTGGCGGATAAATGCCCGGACTGTGTAAAACTTATAATTTCAGACTGCGCTTACACAGGAGCGCTGGATGAATTTGAGCATGTTGTTAAAAGTTTTGGAATACGGGCGGCAAAGCCTATCTTATGGGTGTTCAATAAAATGAATATCCACTTCGCAGGTTTTGATTTTAAGGAGACAGACGTTAGAAACAGCGTTGTCAACGCAAAAGTTCCCATTCTTTTTATCCATGGCGAAGAGGACGATTTTGTGCCTTTGAAAATGGCGCAGGAGCTTTATAAGATATGCGGTGCTCCGCTGAAGAAAATAAAGACGTTTAAAAATGCTAGCCACGCCGAAAGTCTTATGAAAAACGAAAAAGAATATTTAAAAACGGTGGACGAGTTTATAGACGAAAACCTTAAATAAAAAAGAGCGCTTCTTTGCTGAAGTGCTCTTTCTATTTTGTCTGTTTATTCAGGAAAAATAACAGTTATCGTTGTACCTTCGTTTTCATGGCTGTCGAGAGTAAGAGTTGCGTTGTGGACCTGGGAGATATGCTTTACGATTGCAAGACCCAGTCCCGTTCCGCCTGTTTCCTTGCTTCTGCTTTTGTCTACCCTGAAGAAACGTTCAAATATTCTTATCTTGTACTTGTCAGGAATTCCTATTCCGGTGTCGGCAACAGATAAAACTCCCTTTCCGTCCTGCTTTGAAATGGTTACGGTAACGCTTCCGTTTTCTTTGTTGTAACGTATTGCGTTGTCGCAAAGATTGTAAAGCAGTTCTTCAAGAAGGCTTTTGTTTCCTTTGACATATGTTTCTTCTGCGTTCAGCGCCAGTGTAACGCCTCTGTTGCGGGCGTTTATTTCCAAAGCAGATACGCATTCTTCAGCCAATTCAGCAAGATTTACCTCTTCAAAAACGATTTGACCGTCGTTTTCCTCAAGCTGAGAAAGTTTGATAATGTCCTCTGCCAAAGTAACGAGGCGAAGAGCCTGTTTTCGTATTGTGTGGGCAAACGGCTTTATGTCCTGCTCCTGAACCATTCCGTTTTCAATCAGCTCAGCGTAGCCGGCGATTGAGGTAAGGGGAGTTTTTAATTCATGGGAAACGTTGGCGGTAAATTGCTTTTTCTGTTTGTCAAGCTGGTGCTTTTTTTCGTTTTGCTTTTTTATCTTTTCAACAAAAGGCTGAAGCTCCTTGTATGTCTCAACCTTGTCAATTTCGTCAATGTGTTCTCCAAGCTGTTCGATAGGGTCAATAATTGCCTTGGTTATCGCCAGACTGCAAAGCAGTGAAAGTATAATTCCCACTGCCAGAATAATAAGAATGTAAGGCAGTTCTGTTTTAAACATTTCCAGCGAAAAATCAGGCAGATTATTACCCTGCAGAATGGAAACTGCAACACTCATCAGTGTTGCAGTAGCAATGACTGAAATTGCGCTGAAAAGAAAGATGCGTGTAAATATCTTCTTTTTCATAGCGGTCAGTCTCCGATTTTATATCCGACGTTGCGGATTGTTTTTATTGCTTCGCCTGCTGAGCCCAATTTCTTACGAAGCGACTGAATGTGGACGTCAACAGTGCGGTTGCCGTGTTCAAAATCATATCCCCATATTTTTTCCATAAGGGAATCGCGGGTTAAAACAATACCTTTGTTTTTCATTAAATACTTGAGTATTTCGTACTCTTTGTATGTTAATTCAATTTCTGTTCCGTCAACCGTAACAATATGGCGGTTTTCGTCAATAGAAATATTGGCGAATGTAAGAGTTTCCTTATGGGTGCGGTCAATTCTTCTGAGCAGAGCCTTGACGCGGGAGATAAGTTCCATTACTCCGAAAGGCTTTGTTATGTAGTCGTCAGCGCCCAGATCAAGACCTTTTACGGCGTCGATTTCACTTGTTTTTGCCGTAACCATAATTACAGGCAGTTTGCTGTATTCGGGAGTGCTTCTTATCGTTTTGAGAATGGACAGTCCGTCTTCTCCTGGAAGCATTATATCAAGGATAACAAGCTCTGGAACCCTGCTTTCCATTTTTGCAAAGAAATCTCTGCCTGTTTCAAATCCTTCTGTTTCAAATCCAGAATTTTTCAGCGCATAACTTTCAAGTTCGCGGATGCTCGCGTCGTCTTCAACAATATAAACAATATCACTCATACTGTAATCCTCCGCCGTTTGCGGTAAGTTTATTATTCTTAACTACAGAATACCAGAAAACCTGCGTTAACTCAATGCATATTTGTTGAGATAATCCTCAAAGCTGTCCATGAAACGCTTGTTTGACTGGCTCTTAACGCTCTTTAAGTAGCTGTGGGTCTGGTAACTGCCCTGGGACAGTTCGATAATGCAGACAGCCAGATTTGAGCAGTGGTCGGCGATTCTTTCAAAGCTGTTGATAATATCGAAGAACAGCATTCCGTTTTCTATTGTGCATTCTCCGGCCTGCAAACGTTTTGTGTGGCGTGCGCGAAGTTCTGCTTTAAGATTGTCTATTACCTGTTCAAGCGGTTCAATTGTTACCGCCTGATCGATATCGTCGTTGACGAAAGCGTCCGTTGCTTTCGTTATTATCTCCTGAACAGCGCGGCTCATAACTTCAAGTTCACGGGACGCTTCTTTTGAAAAATGAATATTGTCCTCGTGCATCGTGCGCTTTGTTTTAAGAATGTTTACTGCGTAGTCGCCTATACGCTCAAAATTGCCTATTGCGTGGGACAGTTTGCTTACTCGCATACTGTCTTCAATATTAAGGCTCATACTGCTGATCTTAACCAAGTATGTTTCAAGTTCATCCTCAAAAGCGTCAAGTTCTTTTTCGTTTGCTCTAATAGTGTCGTTATCTTTTTTATTGTAAACTCTGATAAATTCAAGAGCCAAAAGCGTGTTCTTCTTAGCCAGTTCAGCCATTTCGTCTGTGCGCTCTTTACATTTATCAATAGCAAATGAAGGAGAGAGAAGGAAACGCTCTTCAACAAGAGAAGCTTCGTCCTTTTCTTCGTCCTTGTCGCGGATGATAAGGCAGGAAAGTTTTTCCAGCTGTTTTCCGAAGGGGAAAAGAAGAATTGTTGCGAAAATATTGAAAGCAGAATGGATCATAGCGATATTCGCCGGTGTTACTGCTTTTTCCAAAAATTCGAAGTGAATTATTGCGTTGAGACCGTAGAACAATATCATGCCTACGATTACGCCGATAATATTAAATGCAAGGTGAATAACGGCTGTGCGCTTCGCATTCTTGCTTGTGCCGATACTCGATATCAGAGCCGTTACGCAGGTTCCGATATTCTGGCCGAGAATTATCGGGAACGCGGAGGCAACGGAAATAGCACCGGTTGCACTCAGCGCCTGGAGAATTCCGACGGAAGCGGAGGAACTCTGGATTATCGCTGTAAGCAGAGTGCCTGCAAGCACGCCGAGAATGGGGTTTGAAAACATTGTAAGTATTCCGGTAAAACTTTCGGAACTTTCAAGAGGAGCAACAGCGCTGCTCATTGCTTCCATTCCGTACATAAGAACGGAAAAGCCGAGAAGAATTGAGCCGATGTCTTTCTTCTTTTCGCTCTTGCAGAACATATAAAGAACAATACCGATAAGAGCAAGAACCGGTGAGAAAGAACTGGGCTTGAGCAGGCTGATAAAAACATTGTCGCTCTGGATACCTGTTAATGAAAGTATCCAGGATGTAACAGTGGTGCCGATATTGGCGCCCATGATTATTCCTACAACCTGGGCAAGGGTCATAATGCCTGAGTTAACAAAGCCTACCGCCATTACGGTAACGGCGCTGGATGACTGGATTACAGCTGTTACGCCTGCGCCCAAAGCAACGCCTTTAATTCGGCTGTTTGTCATTTTTTCAAGGACGGATTCAAATTTACCGCCGCCCATTTTTTCAAGGTTTGCCCCCATAACGTTCATTCCGAACAAAAAAAGAGCAAGTCCTCCCACAAGACCTAAAAAGTCGAAAATAGTCATAATTACACCCCATTTGTTTTGTTCACTCCTTAGAATAGAATATCGCTGTTAAATTCAAATTCAGCGATTGTTAAGATTATGTTAAATAATATTCATAATCTGAGCGCTTTATTATATATCCAAAAAAAGTTGACTAATTAAGACAACTGTGATATATTCAAAGTGTATTAATGTGTGTAGTACACTATCGTGAAAGAGGTGACGGAATGTTCAAAATTGACGTAAGAAGCAGAATGCCGATACATATGCAGCTGCAAAAGCAGATCGTGCGTTATGTTTCGCTGGGAATTCTTGCACCAAACGAGCAGCTTCCGTCGGTGCGTTCAATGGCTCAGCAGCTTGGTATTAACCCCAATACTGTGCAAAAGGCTTACAGCGCGCTTGAAATGAACGGTGTAATATACACGGTTGCCAGCAGAGGAGTTTTTGTTTCTCCTGACAGCGAGCATCTGAATCAGATAAAGAAGATTGCCGGCGAGCAATTCCGCGAGGCTGTTAAGTCTGCTAAAGACACCGGTCTTTCTGAGGAGAAACTGGTGGAAATAGTGCATGACTTATACAAGAGAGAAGGGTAGTTCAGATGATTGAAATTAAGAATTTAACAAAAACTTTCGGCAAGGTAACGGCTCTTAACAAGCTTAACCTGACTGTCGGCGACGGTTCCGTATTTGGCCTTGTGGGCTCAAACGGCGCAGGAAAATCAACTCTTCTTCGCGTTCTTGCGGGAATATACAGACCGGACAGCGGAGATGCGTTTATTGACGGTCAAATCCCGTTTGAAAATATGAATGTTAAAGGGAAGTTAATGTATGTAGCCGATTATCCCTATTTTTCATCTACGGCGACTGTAAATAAGCTTGCCGATGTTTACAGAAATATTTATCCGAACTGGAGTGATACCCAGTTCGTTAAACTCCAGAGTATGTTCCCGATAAACTTCGACGACAAGATCAGCCGAATGAGTAAGGGAATGCAGCGCCAGGCGGCAATAATACTGGGACTTTCAACTATGCCGAAGTGTATTCTCTTTGACGAGATATTTGACGGTCTTGACCCGGTGATAAGAGAGCTTGTAAAGAAACTGCTTGTTGAATTTGTTGCGGATAACGGAGCAACGGTCATCATCGCCAGCCACAATCTGCGCGAACTTGAGGATGTATGCGACCATGTGGGGCTTCTGCATAAAGGCGGAACCCTGCTTGAGGATGATATCGACAATCTTAAACTCGGAATTACACGTATTCAGTTTGCTGTTCAGAACCCCGAGGATTTTGCAAAAATAAAAGATCAGCTTAATATTATCAAGATGAACGTTCAGGGCAGGCTCTTTATGCTTACTCTGCGCCAGAGCGAAGAAAGCGCTCTTGAAGTTATTTTAAAGCTCAATCCCATGTTTTACGAAGTTTTGGGATTGACCCTTGAAGAGTTATTTATCAGTGAAATGGAGGCGGCAGGCTATGACATCAACAATCTTATCAAATAATAATTTTATGCCTGCTTTTCGCTTCGAACTGAAAAGAATATGGTTTTGCTTTATCGTTTTTCCGGTATTGTCTGTTATAGGTCTTGTCTCCGTTTTCGGCTTGACTGTAAGCAATAATTATTACGTTTACAGCGGAACCGCGGTACAAGCTATTGACATAACGAAAAATATCGCTTACAGCGGCGGTTATTTTATGATAATACTTATGGCAATAGGTTGTGCCATAATAATTTCCAACATTTACTCTTCGTTTTACAGCAAACGAAAGACTGACTTTTTTCAGTCTCTTCCGGTAAAGCGGAGCGTCCAGTATATGGCAAAGAGCCTTGCGCTTATTGCGGTAACCGCGGCGTCTTATTTTGTAGCCGTAATCGGAGTTTTAGCTTTAAAGCCGTTTATTCCGGCAAAAATGAATCTCGGCATAAATACGGTGCTTGTCCTTAAGTACATGGTAGTTGCGTTTGTAAGCTCGGTGGCGATTATTTGTGTTGCCCAGTTTTGCGCTGTAACGGCGGGAAAAAGATGGCAGTACTGGCTTCTTTTGATTGGCGTTACCGTGTGCCTGCCGATTGCGGCGGTAGAGCTTCTTTCAATACCCGGCCATCTTCTTGTGGGCGCTTCCTTTAAAATTTCAAATTTAGCCGGCATTATTTCGCCTGCTTTTCTCTATTTATTGGCGCTTGGCGGCGTTTTCAGACTGCGCTGGGTTATTTTATTCGGAATTATTATCTCTGTTGTTTCTTTCCTTTTCGGCTGGCGCCTGCTTGCCAAAAGAAAAAGCGAATGCGCAGAGCAGTCTGTTTCGTCTCAGTCTACTGTTTGTCTTGCTGTTTTCGGAGCAATGGGCTGTGCCGCTTCACTTGTGTTTGCTTTGCCCCTTAAGCAAAAGCAGTATATCGTTATTGCCGTTTGTGCTACGGCGGCCGCCCGTTTAGCAGCCGTTATATGCAGCTTAATTTATAACAGAATAGTAGTTAAAAAACCGATTGTAGGTACTGCCGTTGTTACTTCTGTAATAATTTTTGCTTCTATTGTTGTTTTTGGCAGCGGTTGTTTCGGTTATACTGATTATATTCCAGAGACTGATGAAATATCTACCGTTAAGGTAGGTCTCGGCAGTCAGGAAAACGCAGTGTTTAAGGGAGATACTCCTTTTTCTGTTGCAGACGTTAATTTTGATGAAAAATATTATGAGCATTACGAACTTAAAAGTTCTAAGTCCTTTGAGCAGATAATTGGTTTTCAGAAAGAATGTATTAAAAAAGCTGAAAACTCCTCTCCAAACAATATTTACAGCCAAATTCATTTTGTTTATGAACTCAAGGACGGAAGAAAGTTTGAGAGAATTTATAAAGCGCCTGCAAGTGCAACATACAGCCTGAACGCTGTTACGGAGATTAAGGAGAATAAAGAATTTGTTAAGGCGGGCAGAGATAAAATAGCAGCCATATGCTATCAGGACGGAAGTTATGCATCCACCGATTACAGCAACTTAATATCTCTTGATTTAGACAGATATTATCCCGCGCTTATCAGCGATTATATGAGTATGACCCAGGCTGATTTCCAGCAGGGCGACAACGATATGACAGGTATTTCCACTCTGAATTTTTCTGTCTATTATGCTACCGAGTATGCTTCTGAAGAGCAGATAAAAGAGTTTTCCAAAATGACAGTTCAGCAGTTGGATAAATATTATCAGAATTACACCGACACCGACGAGAAGCTCCCGCTTAAAGTGGATTCGGTTACTCTGCCAATAACCATGGCAAAAGTACCGGCGCTGATGAAGTCGGACGGTTATCTTGTTGATTCGAAAAAATACAGCGATATAAAGACTGATGATATTAAGCAAATGCTCGTTGCAAACGTTGAATATAACGAAAGTCACCAGCTTTATTCTTTCGGTCCAAGCCAAAATTATGAGTTCGAAATGCTCTATATTTTCGGATGTGATGTTGTAAAGAAAGGCTTCAGCGGAAAAGACTACGATATGTTTGACGAAGTTTCTGATAAAGAAATTATCAGCAAAACGTTTTCGCTTGTAAGAGACAACGTCGATCAATATACTTTATTTAAACAAAACAACAGATCGGGTTATGCGGTAATTTTCTGCATGAAAGACGGCTCGTTCTCAAAAGTTTATTATGTGCCTGAAGTACCCGGATACCAAGGACTGCAGTGAATATCAAAGAACAAAACGGCTGTGACTTAATGTCACAGCCGCTTTGTTATATGTATTTCTATGCGAAAACCAGCATCAATGTGCCGCAGAGAATAAGAAACAGTGCCAATATACTTTTCTTAGTTTGTTTTTCTTTAAGAAACAGCCAGGATAGAATAACTGCCACAAGAATTGAAAGTTTGTCAACAGGCACAACAACGCTGGCTCTGCCAGTCTGAAGCGCTTTGTAATAACAAAGCCAGCTGGCGCCGGTGGTAACTCCGGAGAGAACAAGAAAGGCGCATTCTTTTTTTGTCATTATTTTGAAATCGCCTATTTCTTTTTTGCCGATGACTATTGCCCATGCAAAAATTAAAACTACTGCGGTTCTGATAGCAGTCGCCAGGTTTGATTCTATATCTTCAACGCCGATTTTACCCAGAATTGACTGGAGCGACGCAAATACAGCCGACAAAAGAGCATAAAACAGCCAGCCTTTTTTCTCGCCGTTTTTTGCGTCTCCTTTTCTAAGCATCATGACTGTTCCGATTATCATAATAATAACGCCTGCGGCGGTAAGAGGACCGAACGGTTCGCCAAGAAAAATTACGGCAATCAGAATTGTCATAAATGTTGAGGATTTGTCCACTGCAACGACTTTGCTGACGCTGCCGATACTCAGCGCTTTGAAATAAAAAATCCATGAAAGCCCGGTGGCGCATCCGGATAAAACCAGAAAAATCAGCGAAGTGGGAGTAATTTTACTTATTTCATTTTGACTTCCCGCAACAAACACCATAAGCCAGGAAAAAATCAGCACAATTACAGTACGGAAAGCGGTGGCAAAGTCAGAACTTATGTTTTTTATTCCGACTTTTGCCAATACAGATGTAGCGCCTGCAAAGAATGCTGAAAGAAAAGCAAAAAGTAACCACATAATATTTTCCTCAATGGAAGAAAAAGGCTGTCTTAAACCAAAGACAGCCTTTTTATCATTTTAATCTTATGAAATAAATGCGTAAATACCTACGCCGAGACCGCTGCAAGCCATAAGAATGGCAAGGATAACAGCAGTAACCCGAACCCATTTTTGCTGCATTTTAAACATCCTTTCTTTTACTGAACATTCATCATCTCGTCTGCCTGAGCAGTCATGCTGTCCGCGGCGGCAGCGGCAG
>URGA01000024.1 GCA_900547275.1 uncultured Oscillospiraceae bacterium
CAAGAGTTATCCCGCCGCAGACTGCGTCTATAAGAAATGCTCCAACAGACGCCGCCGCGGTAATAGCCAGCGACAGCAGAATAACGGCGGTAATATTTTTATTTCTCATATCAGTCCACCTTATAGCCCATTCCGCGCACCGTTTTTATTATTTTCGGCTCAATGGGGTCGTCCTCAATTTTTTCACGAAGCCGTTTAATGTATACCGTCAGGGTGTTGTCGTTGACGAAATCTCCCGCAACGTCCCAAATGCTCTGGAGCAGGGCGCTTCGGCTCATTATTCTTCCTCTGTTTTGGATAAGGGTCAAAAGAAGTCTGTATTCCAGCGCGGTGAGAAGAATTTCTTCCCCGTCTTTGATAACTTTCGCTTCCTGAAGTTTTACTGTAATATTGCCCAGCTCTATCTGGTTCGGCGCGGAGGCGCCGGATGCGCGGCGAAGAACAGATTTTATTCTTGCCATAAGTTCTCTTACACGGAAAGGCTTGCTTATATAATCGTCTGCTCCGAGTTCAAGACCCATAACAACGTTTACTTCGTCATCAAAGGCGGTGAGAAATATTACGGGGGTATTGCTCTTTTCTTTTATTGCGCGGCAAACGTCGTATCCGGAGCCGTCAGGGAGCGTTAAGTCCAGCAGGCACAAATCGAAACTGCCGTTTTTGACTTCTTCCAGCGCCTTAGCCACGGAGGGGCAGTGGGTTACCTCATAACCCTCGCTCTGAAGCGAGTACTGCAATCCCTGGGCAATGGTTGAGTCGTCCTCAAGCATCAGGATTTTCATTTTTTCTCAGCCTTTCTTAAATTTGTTTCCATTTTTTATCTTTTTCGGAAAGGATTATTTCCATTCCCTCTTCAATAGGCCATTTAACGTTTATCGTCGGGTCATTCCATGCTATTCCGCTCTCGTCTTCGGGGTGGTATAGGTCGTTGACTTTGTAGCAGAATTCTGCCGTTTCGGAAAGCACAAGAAATCCGTGGGCAAATCCTTCGGGAATAAGAAACTGCTTTTTGTTTTCTTCTGTCAGTTCTATACCGTACCACTTAAGATATGTGGGACTGCCCGAGCGGAGATCCACCGCAACGTCAAACACCCTGCCTTTGATTACCCTTACAAGTTTTGCCTGTGGGTGGTTTACCTGGCGGTGAAGTCCTCTGAGTACTCCGTAGGTGCTGGCGGACTGATTGTCCTGAATAAAGTTGTAAAAAAGCCCTGCTTCTTCCATGTCGTGCTTGTTATACGTTTCGCAGAAATAGCCTCTCCTGTCACCGTGGACAGTTGGGGTTATAACACACAGCCCCTCTATTTCTCCGACATTTTTTTCTACTTTTATCTGACCCATTTTATATTACTTCCGTTTCTTTAAGGTATCGTTTCAGCGCGTCTCTCCAGTGGGGCATCGGCTCAAATCCGTTTTTCTCCAGTGCGGAGCAGTCCATTCGGCTGTTAAACGGCCGGCGTGCCTTGGCGCCGTATTCTTCTGAGGAAACAGGCAAAACCTCAACGTTTTTGCCTGCCTCTTCAAAAATAGCTTTGGCAAACTGGTACCAGCTGATGTATTCCCCGCTGTTTGAAGCGTGGTAAATTCCGTATTTTTCGCTTTCTGCCATATCCGCCAGCAGTCGTGAAAGATCGCGGGTGTAGGTGGGGGCGCCTATCTGGTCGTCTACGACAGTAAGCTTTGAATGTGTCTCGCTAAGGCGCAGCATTGTTTTTACAAAGTTTTTTCCGCCTCTGCCGAATACCCATGAAATGCGAACAATAAAATGTTTCGGCGTTTCAAGAACAGCCAGCTCGCCCTCATACTTCGTTTGGCCGTAGACGTTTATCGGCGCCTGAGTATCATCGGGTTTAAAAGGAGTTTCGCCCTCGCCGCAGAAAACATAGTCCGTAGAGGGGTAAATGATTTTTGCACCGATTTTTTTGCAGGCTTCTGCAATATTGCGGGTGCCCGCGCTGTTTATCTTTCGGCAAATATCCTCCTGCTCTTCCGCAAGGTCAACGTTTGTGTATGCCGCGCAGTGGATAACGCATTGGGGCTTTTGATTTTCAAAATATTCGTTAACGCTCTTTTCGTCCGTTACGTCAAGAGTGTCCGCGTCTGTTCCCAGAACGGTGTGGCCTCGGCGGCGCAGTTCTTCCGTCAGGTCGGTTCCCAGCTGACCTGACGCGCCTGTTACAAGTATTTTCATTCAGCCATCCAGCCTTTCGCCGTACATTTTGTCAAAATAATCGCGGTAAGCTCCGCTGATTATGTTTTCCCACCAGGATTTGTTGTTAAGGTACCATTCGATTGTTTTTCTTATTCCGGTATCAAAATCCGTTTTGGGAAGCCAGCCCAGTTCGCCGTGAATTTTTGAAGGGTCGATAGCGTAGCGCATATCGTGGCCGGGGCGGTCCGTAACGTAGGTTATAAGGCTTTCGGGTTTGCCCAGTTCATTCAGTATCGTTTTTACAACTTCAAGATTTGTCTTTTCGTTGTGGCCGCCGATATTGTAAACTTCGCCCTCTTTGCCCTTCCTCATTACAAGGTCTATTGCCGCGCAGTGATCGTCAACGTAAAGCCAGTCGCGCACGTTGCTTCCGGTGCCGTAAACAGGCAGAGGCTGGTTGTCCAGCGCTCGTGAAATCATCAGCGGTATCAGTTTTTCGGGGAACTGATATGGACCGTAGTTGTTTGAACAGCGGGTAATTGAAACCGGCAGCGAGTAGGTGCGGCTGTACGCCAGCACAAGCAGATCCGCAGACGCTTTTGAAGCCGAGTAAGGGCTTGATGTGTGGATAGGCGTGTCCTCGGTGAAAAGCAGGTCGGGTCTGTCAAGTGGCAGATCGCCGTAAACCTCGTCGGTAGAAACCTGGTGAAAACGTGAAACGCCGTACTTTCTGCAGGCGTCCATCAGCACCTGAGTTCCCAGAATGTTGGTTTTAAGGAAAATCCCCGGGTCCTCGATTGAGCGGTCAACGTGGCTCTCTGCGGCAAAGTTGACTACTATCTCAGGGCGTTCCTGTTCAAAGAGTTTTTCCACGTCCTCTTTTGAGGCAATATCACCTTTTACAAAGCGAAACTGCGGGTTGTCCATAACCGGCGCCAGTGTTTCGGCGTTGCCGGCGTAAGTAAGCTTGTCAAAGCAGACTATTCTGTCCTCTGGGTGGTTTTTAAGTTGATAAAAGATAAAGTTGGCACCGATGAAACCGGCACCTCCGGTAACGATAACAGTCATAATTCTTCCTTAATATTTTATTTCTCCTGCGGCAACCTTTTTAAGGTAAGCGCCGTAATCTGATTTTCCGTATTCTTCAGCGGCAGAAAGCAGCTGCTCTTTCGTTATCCAGCCGCTGATATATGCTATCTCTTCGGGGGATGATATCTGCATTCCCTGTTGATTTTCTATTGTTTTAACAAAGTTGCCCGCTTCGATAAGGCTGTTCATGGTGCCTGTATCAAGCCATGCGAAACCTCTGCCCAGAAGTTTTACGTCAAGTTCGCCTGCTTCAAGATAAATCTTGTTCAGATCGGTTATCTCAAGTTCGCCTCTGGCGGAGGGAGAAAGCGACTTTGCGTATTCGCAGCAGCGGTTGTCGTAAAAATAAAGCCCCGTAACGGCGTAATTGCTTTTGGGATTTTTCGGTTTTTCCTCAATGCTTATTGCTTTTTGATTTTCGTCAAATTGAACTATTCCGAAGCGCTGAGGGTCGTCAACGTGGTAGCCGAAAACCGTTGCGCGGCGGCTTTCCTCTGCGGTGGCTTTTGCCCTGCGGAGAATGTCGCCGAGACCTGCGCCGTAAAAGATATTGTCGCCAAGCACCATTGCGCAGCAGTCTGAACCGATAAAATCTTCCCCAATGATAAACGCCTGGGCAAGTCCGTCCGGCGACGGCTGTTCGGCGTAGGAAAGTTTTATTCCGAAATTTTCGCCGCTGCCCAGCAGTTCTTTAAATCGGGGCAAATCCCGCGGTGTGCTGATAATAAGAATATCGTTTATTCCCGCCAGCATCAGAGTGCACAGCGGATAATATATCATCGGTTTGTCGTAAACAGGCAAAAGCTGTTTTGACGTGATTTTTGTCAGCGGATAAAGTCTTGTTCCGCTTCCTCCAGCAAGAATGATGCCTTTCATCAGCTAATCCTCCGAAAAATAATTGTATATATATAATTTATCATATTTATAATGCTAAATCAACAAAATAAGAGCCGCCTTGATTTTGACAGCTCAATGTTTTGCCGTATAAATAAAAAGGGAGCGGTTTTTCGCTCCCTTTGATGATATTAATAAAAACTTGCAAACGCGGCGGCGCCTGTTGTTGCAATAACAACGGAGGCGATAACGCCCAGAACAACGCTGATTACCCAGATAATGATATTGGCAATAATATAGTTCTTTTTGTTTTTGTTCGTGTTGGGACTGCAAAGCCACACAATCCAGCAGATGATATTTACTATCGGAATTGCCGAAAGAATGAAAAGACCGATATATTCGCCCACTGACATTACCTGAGACGTTGGGTCATAGTACGGCTGTTGGGGCGGAACCTGGTACATCGGCTGCTGGTAGCTGTTAGGTGGTGTTTGGTAATCGCCGGGGTTTTGATATCCGTTGTTTTGATTGTAATTATCCATATATAAAACCTCTTTCCTTTTTTGGGAACACTGTCCCTGAGGATAGCATATCATGCTGACAAAATATTGTCAATCTTTCTTCTTTGACTTTTTAAAGGTTGCGTTTACAACGCATATACCCGCCGTAACCATTATTCCCGCCGCAATATATTTCGCCGAGAAAGGCTCTTTAAGGAGCAGACAGGAGAGGATAACTCCCATAACGGGAATAAGCGCGTTGTAAATAGCCACTTCGCCCACAGGGTTTAGGCTTATAAGCTGGTTGTAAAGCGAAAATCCCAGTGATGATACAAGTATCAGCAAAATTAGCACTATTATTCCGCCGAGAGTTATCTCTGTCAGTTTTCCGCCCATTGCCGCTCCTGCGATAATAAGAAGCCCGCCGCCTATTGAAAGGGAATATCCCGTTGCAACAAGTGCGTCTGACTTTTCGGTAACTATTCTTGTAAGTATTCCTCCGAACGCGGCGCACAGAGCGCTGCAAATTATCATTCCGTCGCCTTTTAAGGTAAAAGCGCCGCTTTCCTGAAGCGAGGAGCCTGCGTTTACAAGAAGTATTCCTCCGAATCCCAAAAGACAGCCGATGATTTTTTTGACGGTCATTTTTTCGCCTTTAAAGAAGATGCAGGCGAATATTATAAGCAGAAAAGTGCCCAGAGAATCAAGTATTGCCGAGCGTGAGCCTGTGGAGTTTGAAAGACCGAGATAGAAGAAAAAGTAATGGAGCGCAGTGTTTACAACGCCGAAGAGCACCATCATTCCCCACTGCTTTTTGCCTCCGATTTTGAAATTGCGGTGTGTTGCGGCGGAGATAATAAGCACCAGCACTCCTGCGAAAAAGAAGCGGATACCAGCGAAAAGAGTTTTCGCTCCTGTATCGTTGGGGGCAATGGAAAAGTATGATATGCCCATTTTTATAAGCGGAAAAGCCGCCGCCCAGGCAAGCGCCGCTGTTGACGCGAAAACGGGCACAAGGTATTTGTTTTGAAACGGATTTGTTTTTTTGTCTTTCATGGTGATTTCCTGTATTGTAATATTATTAATATTTGATATAATAAACTAAACGTGATAATTAAAGGCGGTGTATAGATTTGGAAAATAAACGTAAAAAATTAGAGATGAACTGGAGTGTGTTCAGCACATATCGTTCGCTGATGATGGGCGCGGCGGCTGTTCTTGTCGTCCTTTGCCATATGCACTACGTTGTTGACGTTCACAGCCGAATAGGCAAAATGATAATTGAAATTTGCAACAACGGCAGTATGGGCGTTGAAATGTTCCTTTTCCTTTCGGGAATAGGGCTTTATTATTCATTTTCCAAAAAGCCGAAACTTTTGGATTTTTACAAAAAACGTATAAGCAACGTATACATTATTTATCTTATTATAGCGCTTCCTTATGTTATCTGGCGCTGTTTCTTCTTTGAGCACGACGGCATTCTGCGCTTTTTTGAAGATTGGAGCGGAGCAAGGTTCTGGAACGGAACTATGCGTGAGATATGGTATGTGCCTACGATTATTGTGCTTTACCTTTTTTATCCGCTTATCCACAAGGTAATGTTTTGCAAAGGCGGAAAATACGCCGTTGCCATAACTGCAATAACAACGGTTGCCTGGTTTGGACTTTGCTTTGGATACAAGCAAATAGCGCCTGACAGTTATACTGATTTGGAAATTGCCGTTACGCGCGTTCCGTCATTTTTAATTGGCTGCTGCTGCGGCAAGTTCGTTTTTGAGAAAAAGAAGTTCGGCGTCGGCGCCTATCTGCTTTTTGCAGCGGGAATACTGTTTAAAATCGTCTGCTTTTTCCTGTCTGACGATATTTTCCTTTACCGTCTTTCAACGTGTTTTCTTATTATTTCGCTTCTATTTATTGTAGCCGTGTTCGTCCAGCTTGTCAATTTGAAACCGTTTTACAAATTGCTTTCGTTTATCGGTTCAATTTCCCTTGAATTATATCTGACCCATAATTTGATAAAAGAGGTCTCTTATCAACTGGATATAAAGGGGCTTTGGCTTTATATCGGAATAGTCGCTTTTTCGTTTGTTATAAGCATTTTCCTTGCAAAACTGAGACGGCTTATCGTAAAACGCGTCTGCTCCTGATTAAGTTTATCTGCTTGCGTTCGACTTGGATTGACATAAATCTTCCTTTATATTACAATGAACATAGAATAAAAAGGAAAGAAGTATTATTATGAAAATTCAGCGCGTTCTGGCAGTTTTCATTGCCGTTTGTTTTATTTTTGCAATGCTGGCAGGCTGCAGCAGTAATAAAAAAGAAGAAGAGGCTTCAAACGCAAACGGACTGACAGAGACGGTTTCAGGCTCTGACGGCGAATTCCTGGGAACTACAGGTTCCGGAGACGAAACAACCGAGCTGACCTCTTATATAACCGAGGGAACCACCCAGCAGACTACCGCCGCTAAAACCACCGACAAAACAACAACCGAAAAGCAGATAGTAAGCGTTACAATTCCTGAGGGATACAGTTTTATGCAGATTGCCGAAACTCTTGAGGACAAGGGCGTCTGCTCTGCCAAGGAGTTTTATAAAGCGGCTCAGTCTTATAAGGTAAAATCATTTTCTATACCTTCCTCTTCAGACAGGTGCTTTAAACTGGAGGGATATCTTTTCCCGGATACATACGAGTTTTATAAAAACGAGGAGCCAAAGTCCGTAATTATAAAAATGCTCAACAATTATGCGGCAAAATCCGGAATGCCCACAGACCGCCAGCTGATAATCGCTTCAATTATCGAAAAAGAGGTAAGATCAGATTCCCATATGAAGATGGTGGCTTCCGTGTTTTACAACAGACTTGACGCAGGTATGCGCCTGGAGTCAGACCCCACCCGTGAATACGTAAACGACTATATCACAGGCAATTCTCTGCTCAGCGGAAACACTTCAAAATACGCAGGGCTTTATAATACATATAAGTGCAAACTTCCTGCGGGTCCGATTTGCAGTCCCGGTGCCAGAGCAATCGAGGCGGCAAAAAATCCCGCCAGCAGTGATTATCTGTATTTCTTCTTCGGCAATGATAATGAAAACCATTATTCAAAAACATACGAAGAGCATGAAAAGCAGATGGAAAAGTACGGCGTTCAGTACGGCAACTGATAAAAAATAATAAAAATTATGCCCGGGGTTCTCCCCGGGCATTGTTGTTTTTACGGCTGAAAATATTTGATTTGAGTTACAGATTTTTAAGATATTCGTCCGCTTCTTTGCGTGACTTGAATGTAATGACTTTAACGTTAGGGTATTTTCTGAATAGTTCCAGTATCTTCGGGCGGCAGTCCGTGGAAAAATTTTTAACAAATGTCACCAGTTCGCTGTCAAGTTCCGCTGCAACGCATGGCATATCTTCACGCCTTTTGCCGACCCTTTGCTTTATGCCGTCAAGACATACTTCAACGGGAAAATCAAGGAAGTACGCCAGTTCGCAGTGCTTCAGCCTTGTTTCAATAGTGCCTCTGAAGTTTCCGTCGAGTATCCATTCATCACCTTTCATTATTTCTTTCTGCTTTTCTCGAAATTCTTCTCTTGAAATGTGGGTCCAGTCGTTGTTCCAGTAAAGCATATCAAGATAGTAAAGCGGCAGCCCCGTTTTCTTCGAGAGCTTTTTTGAGAATGTGCTTTTTCCGCTGCCGGAGCAGCCAAGGACGATAATTTTTTTGTACTCCATTTCCATAAAAATCACCTCAAAAATAAAAATGCCTTTACCTGAATTGAGGTAAAGACTTCGGTGGTCCGTGTTCGGTATGGGAACGGCTGAACTCTTTATAGCCGGTTGCGGCCGGCGTTTGTAAATTTAGTCTAACACGTATTTTCGCTGCGGTCAAGCTTCAGCTAGAGAGTAATATAAAAAGCGGACGTCTTGATTAAAGGCGTCCGTAAGTTTAAAGTAAATGATTTGTCGAAAATTCTTATTCATATAATCCTGGAAATACGAAATCATCATCCAGCGCATAAGTGCCTACAACCCTAGGCCATTGATTTCTTGTGACCATTGCGGCAGCGTTTATATTTCCCATATGGCAGTGGAAATGCCTGAACTGACCAAGCACATGCTCAAGTCTGTTGTATTTGCAGTCCTTCGGAATTTCATAAAGATCTTCATCGCTCAGATTATCAAGATAATTTATTATCTTTGTTTGAATTGTTTTGAAGTATTCTGTTAGTTCTTCTCTTGTAAGAACTTTTCCGTTTTCATCAAGATAGTCAAGGCTATTGAGTTTGTCCTCATGAAACGGCGGTTCGGTATAATCATAGGGATTTATGTACCACTGGTCTAAACTGTGCAAAGTATGATAACAATGTTTCCAGATAGGCATACCGCAAAGAACGTAATCCATGTCGCAAGTTTTAAGCGTTGTCTCAAAATTTAAGAATAAAATCTCGGTACAGTCTTTTATCGTTTTTACTAAATCTCTTCTCATGCTTTTCACCTTTAAGTCTGCCATAGCGGATTTTTGCTTTTATCTTATTTTTTTACGCTTTCAAGAAAATACTTTTTGTCGAATTTTCCGTTCTTTTCTGCTTTTCTTTCTTTTATTTCCAACAATTCATCAAAACTGACTCCTTGGGATTTTGCAAGAGCTTCCACAACTTCGATTATGTCCGCCAGTTCTTCTTTGTCTTTGCTCATTAAGTATTCTTTCGTCTCTTCTTTTAACTTTTTGCATAGTGCAGTGTGGTATTCGCTGTCATCAAGAACCCTGTATTTCGGTATTTGGTTATTTGAAATATAGATATTCGGTATATTATCTCTTACTAATTTATTATAAACACTTATCATTTCTTCTCTCCCAAAATATCAGAGTAGTATAGTATCTCTTTATTTAGTGATTTTGCAAATTCGATTTCGCTTTTTGTAGCGCTTCCGATATATCCGTCAACGTCAACAACAAGAATTGCGTCTGACATTTTTATTCTTTCTTTATGCATTTTTTGAAGTATCGTCGTTTCATCTTTGTCAAAGTGACAACTGTCGTCAGTAGGGAATATCGGTATAAGCACGTTGTTTCCAGCGAGTTCTGTTTTCAAAGCCGCTTTAGTAATTTCATTTTTAAATTTGTGACTGCCGCAAATTGTAATTGTTTTCATTTTACCACCTGCAACCATATTAACATATATGTTTTTCTAAATCTATAATTATCTGAATTTTTGAACAATTTGATTTCGCAAACAAAAACCCTCCTGAATTTGAGCAGGAGGGTTTTTGATTATTTGCTTTTATTTTTCTTTTGCTTTGGTATCTTTTTCTTGTTATCCAGAAGGGAGATTGCTTCTCCTGACATGGGTATCAGCACTATCAGGTTGAAAATCGTCATCAGGCCTATTCCAACGTCGCCCAGATCCCAGACAACCGTATAAGCCTGAAGTCCGCCGATAAAGAGCATAACCAGAGCGATTATTTTATATATCGTCTGGTAACTCCATTTTTCGCCAAACAAATACGAAACGTTGGAACGCGCGTAAAACAATACTCCGATAAATGTTGAAAAACTGAACAGCGCGAGAATTATCGCTATAAACACTGTTCCGAATTCGCCAAGGTGATAATTCATCGCCGTTTGGAGCAGTTCCATTCCCTCAAGTCCCTGGGTAATGTCCTGGGGAACAAGAAGCATTATCATTGCCGTGCAGGTGCAGATAACGATGGTATCGATAATAACGCCGAGAGCCTGAACAAATCCGATGGTAACGGGAAATTTTCCCTCTGCGGCAGCGGCGGCGCAGGGAGCAGAACCGGAGCCTGCTTCGTTGGAAAACAATCCTCTTTTAACGCCGTTCATCAAAACCGCGCCGAAACCTCCGCCTGCAACCTGTCGAATGCCGAAGGCTTCTTCAAAAATTCTTTTGAATACGTCGGGCAGAATGTCTATATTTTTTATAATGATAAAAATAGTTATAACGAAATAGCACACAGCCATTATCGGCACGATTACGTCAAGCACCTTGACGGTGGCGTTCTTGCGAAGAACGATAACCGCGGCGATGATAACAAGCCCAATGGTTGTATAAATCGGCTTGATAGAAAATGCGTTTTCAAATGCGGAGGTAACGGAATTGCTGATTACCTGGCTTATACCGCACCAGCAAATAAGCGCCGAAACGGCAAACAAAACAGCGATTACCGAATGTTTTAATTTTTTCTTTCTCTTCTTTTCCGCGAAATCGTGGATATAATATGCCGGGCCGCCGTGGTAGCCGCCGTACAGCTTGTCCTCTTTTTTGTGAAGCTGTGCCAGGGTACTTTCAACAAACGCTGTTGACGCGCCTAAAAATGCTGACAGCCACATCCAGAACACGGCGCCTGCGCCGCCGACGGAAATTGCCGCAACAACGCCCACAAGGTTTCCCATTCCAACTCGTGTTGCAGTTGAAACGATGAGCGTTTGAAATGTTGAAAGCGTGCTTTTGTCGTCTTTTTTCTCGCCCAGGGCTTTGACCATATCGGGAAATTTTCTTATGGGCAGGAATTTTGTCCTTATAGTAAAAAATATCCCGGTGGGGATAAGCAGAATAACGAGAAGAGGAATGCCTATGCTCGTTTTATCTGAAATAGGAATGGTTATAAGGTCATTCCACAAAAAGCCGTAAACAGCTTCTATAATCTTATTTATCATTTTTTCACCACATTATTGATAGTCAAGTAAAACAATTATATAACATTACCTTCAGTTTGTAAAATCAATAATATTTAATAATGTGATAAATTTATTTTTTGGTGATAAATGATATAAGGAGAAGGGAAGATGTTGTGTGTATTGTAGATGAATAATCGATTTTTCTGCAAATCAGTAAATCAAAAAGGACAAATTTTCTATTCGTTATTTATCCAATATCTTTGTATAATAGTACCGTCGACGTCAACTTCGTTTTCCAATATTCCGCCGTTGTTCATTATGCTTTTTGCACTTGCTATATTTTTCTTATCGCAACACATTAAAACTCTGTTAATGCCCATCTTTTTTGCTTCTTCAAGCGCAAGACCAATCATTGCAGAGCCGTATCCCTTTCTGCGTTCGCTTGGTCTTATTCCGTCTCCTATATGACCACCGCTGAATTTCAGCTTTTCAGTCAAATAATGCCGTATGTTGACAGCTCCCACAAAAATATTTCTGTCTGCATCAAGACAAAAATACGTGGTATCCGGAACAAGCCCGTTAATCTCTTTTTCTCTGCATAGATGATTCTTATAAAAGTCAAAGTCGTGATAGTCATTTGCTGTAAGGGCAGACGGAATTATTCTTTCATCTGTAGCAGTCCATTCATCCATCATGTCGTTTAGTTGCTTTTTATATTCAGTTGTCAATAATACTAATTTTAAATTCATTGTAATCACTCTTTGTTTTTATATACTGTCGAAACTTTTATAATATTTCAAACTAATAATTGCCAAAAACAAAATAACTATCTTTTCATAGTTTATCATAACATTTTATTCCATACAACTAATAATCGCTTGCAAGTTTACAGCAAGATGAAAAAATGTTTTAAGCATTTATTTAAGAGAATTTATAGCATAAGAAAAAGACAAATGAACCGCAAGGCGGTGCGAGCGTGCCGTTTTGCGGAAAGGAGGAGCGACGGAGAGAGCGAGAGATGGATTTTGTTTAAGAAAATAAAAAAGCCGTCGCGAACGATACGAAGTCCGCGACGACGTGGTCGAGGTGACAGGATTTGAACCTGCGATCCCCTGCTCCCAAAGCAGGTGCGATAGCCAAACTTCGCTACACCTCGGAATATTTAGATTTACCAAATAACTGTGCGTTGTCTTTTGTTGACGGGGTTATTTTAATATATTAGGAGGGCTTTGTCAAGAGTTTGAAGCCGTATGGCTGTTTCCTTTGCTGTTGGTTTTGAAAATTGCGGCTTCAAAAAAATATTTTATTTTTATTTATATACATATATTGTATATGTTTTTTGTGTTTTTGGTACTGGGTTTTCAGGGCGTTTGTAACCTTTTTTTGGCATAACAAAGCCGTTTTTCTGCGATTTTTTCAGTTTTCGGCGGCGGATTTGGAAATTCTATATATCCGTATTTTGAGGCGCAATAACAAAAATATCCACAAGATATTGTATAATTTTATTAAAATTAATATTGACATGCACATGAGATAGTGTTATTATTATCATGTTCTCGATTTACGGAAATTGTAATCGTTTTGTAATATTCATCGAAGGGGTTGTAATAAAATGAAGATCATCAAGAGAAACGGCTCTGAAGTCGATTTTGATCTTAACAAAATTATCGTCGCAGTAACGAAAGCAAACGCGGCATGCGAAAAGGAAGAGCTTACTCCCAGCCAGATCAACGAAATTGCGGAATACGTTGAATTCAAAATTACCAAGGCAAACAGAGCGCTCTCAGTAGAAGAAATTCAGGATATAGTAGAAGACCAGATCATGGCGCAGGGCGCTTTTGACGTGGCGAGACGTTATGTTCGCTATCGTTACACTCGTTCTCTTATCCGTAAGGCAAACACTACGGACAACCAGATCCTTTCACTTATTGAGTGCAACAACGAGGAAGTTAAGCAGGAAAACTCTAATAAGAACCCCACGGTAAACAGCGTTCAGCGTGACTACATGGCGGGCGAAGTATCTAAGGATATAACAAAGAGAATTCTGCTTCCCCAGGATATTGTTGAGGCTCACGAGGCGGGCATTATCCACTTCCACGACAGTGACTATTTTGCTCAGCATATGCACAACTGCGATCTTGTTAACCTTGAGGATATGCTCCAGAACGGCACTGTTATCAGCGGAACAATGATTGAAAAGCCCCACAGCTTTTCCACCGCCTGCAATATCGCAACCCAGATTATCGCTCAGGTTGCTTCTTCTCAGTACGGCGGACAGTCAATTTCTCTTGCTCATCTTGCACCGTTTGTTCAGGTCAGCAGAGAAAAGATACGCAACGCTGTAAAGAAAGAGGCTGAAGATTTCGGCGTTGAGGCTTCCGACGAGCAGATCAGAAAAGTTACTGAAGAACGTCTGAGAGATGAAATCAGAAGAGGCGTTCAGACAATTCAGTATCAGGTAGTTACTCTTCTTACAACAAACGGACAGGCTCCCTTCGTTACCGTATTTATGTATCTCGGCGAAGCGAAGAGCGAGCAGGAGAAGGCAGACCTTGCGCTTATTATTGAAGAAACGCTCAAACAGCGTATCCAGGGCGTAAAGAACGAAAAGGGAGTATGGATTACTCCTGCGTTCCCCAAACTTATTTATGTTCTTGAAGAAGAAAATATTCACGAGGACAGCAAGTACTGGTATCTTACCGAGCTGGCGGCAAAGTGCACTGCAAAGCGCATGGTTCCCGACTATATCAGCGAAAAGAAGATGCTTGAATACAAGATAGATAAAAACGGCGAAGGCCACTGCTACACCTGCATGGGATGCCGCAGTTTCCTTACTCCCTACGTTGATCCTGAGACTAACCAGCCGAAGTATTACGGCCGCTTCAATCAGGGCGTAGTTACTATCAACCTTGTTGATGTTGCCTGCTCATCAGGCGGAGATATGGACAAATTCTGGAAGATATTTGACGAACGTCTCGACCTTTGCTACCGCGCTCTCATGTGCCGCCACAACAGACTTAAAGGCACTCTTTCAGACGCCGCTCCTATCCTTTGGCAGTACGGTGCAATCGCCAGACTTGAAAAGGGCGAGAAGATTGACAAACTGCTTTACGGCGGTTACTCAACCATCAGCCTTGGCTATGCAGGACTTTATGAATGCACACGCTATATGACAGGCAAGAGCCACACCGACGAAAACGGCGGCAAGGACTTTGCTCTTTCTGTAATGCAGCACATGAACGACGCCTGCGCAAAGTGGAAAGCTGAAAACAATATTGATTTCAGCCTTTACGGAACACCGCTTGAATCAACAACATATAAATTTGCTAAGTGCCTCCAGAAGCGTTTCGGCATTATTGAGGGCGTAACAGACAAGAACTACATTACAAACTCATATCACGTTCACGTTTCAGAGCAGATTGACGCATTCACAAAGCTGAAATTTGAAAGCGAGTTCCAGCGTCTTTCACCCGGCGGCGCAATCAGCTATGTTGAAGTTCCCAATATGCAGAATAATATTCCTGCCGTGCTTCAGGTAATGAAGTATATTTACGATAATATCATGTACGCTGAGCTGAACACAAAGAGCGACTACTGCCAGTGCTGCGGCTATGACGGCGAGATAAAGATCGTTGAAAACGAAGACGGCAAACTTATTTGGCAGTGCCCGAAATGCGGCAACACCGATCAGGACAAGATGAACGTTGCCCGCCGTACCTGCGGCTATATCGGAACCCAGTATTGGAATCAGGGACGCACACAGGAAATCAGAGACAGAGTACTGCACTTATAATATATGAATTACGCAGAGATAAAAAAGAATGATATCGCAAACGGAGAGGGCGTTCGTACCTCTCTGTTTGTTTCCGGCTGCCGCAACCACTGCAAAAACTGCTTTAACCAGATGACCTGGGATTTTGCTTACGGCAAGCCCTTTGATACGGATGTTCAGGATGATATTATTGAGGCAACCCGCCCCGACTGGATAAACGGACTTTCCGTTCTCGGCGGCGAGCCCTTTGAGCCTGAAAATCAGCCGGCACTGCTTGAATTTCTAAAACGTTTTCGCAGTGAACTGCCAAACAAAACTATTTGGTGCTATACCGGATTTACTCTTGAGGAGATAACCGGAAAAGAGGAGAGCAGGGCGTTTACGCCTGTTTCAAAAGAATTGCTTTCCCAGATGGATGTGCTTGTTGACGGCCGTTTCGTTCAGGAACTCTATGATATTTCTCTTATTTTCAGGGGCTCTAAAAACCAGCGTGTTATTGACGTTAAAAAAACCGCCGAAAGCGGAGAAATTGTTTTATATCTTGAATAAAAGGCAAAGAAAAAGGTCTGCACTTTTGTGCAGACCTTAATTTTTTATATTGATGTTTATTCGGAGTACATCGGGGTGGAGAGATATCTCGCTCCCGTGTCGGGCAAAAGCACAACGATAGTCTTTCCATTGTTTTCACTGCGCTTTGCCAGTTCAGCCGCCGCCCAGAGCGCCGCGCCTGAGCTTACGCCCGTCAGCAGTCCTTCCGTTCTTGCAAGCGCTCTGCCTGTGTTGTAGGCGTCGTCGCCTGTAACGGTTATTATTTCGTCGTATATCTCCGTGTTGAGCGTATCAGGAACAAAGCCGGCGCCTATTCCCTGAAGCGGATGCGGTCCGGGCTTGCCTCCTGAAAGAACAGCCGAGTCTGAAGGTTCAACCGCAACTATTTTTACATTCGGATTTTTTGATTTAAGGTATTCGCCAACGCCGCTTATCGTTCCGCCCGTGCCTGCTCCCGCAACGAAAATATCAACTTTTCCCTCGGTATCGCGCCATATCTCGGGGCCTGTTGTTGCCAGGTGGGTGGCGGGGTTAACCGGGTTTGTAAACTGGCCTGCGATGATAGAGTTTGGCATCTCCTTGTGCAGTTCCTCCGCCTTGCTGATTGCGCCTTTCATGCCTTCTTTGCCGGGAGTGAGCACAAGTTCTGCGCCGTATGCTTTCATAAGATTTCTGCGCTCAACGCTCATTGAGTCGGGCATCGTTATGATAACTCTGTATTTTTTAGCCGCCGCTATTGCCGCAAGACCTATTCCCGTGTTGCCTGAGGTGGGCTCGATAATAACGCTTCCGGGTTTTAATTTGCCTGTCTTTTCGGCGTCTTCAATAATTGCTTTTGCAATTCTGTCCTTTACCGAACCTGCGGGGTTAAAATATTCCAGTTTTGCCAGAATTGTTGCGTTAAGCTCGTTTGCTTCTGAAAAATGGGAAAGTTCCACCAGCGGAGTGTTTCCCACAAGGTCCAGAATTGATTTGTAAAGCGCCATAAAACGCATCTCCTTTTTTGCCGCCGCGGCTGAATTGCCGTGGGCAAGCCTTATATATAATAGTATATCACTTTGGGTTTGCTATATGCCGAAATGCTCTTTTGCAAGGCGCACCGTTTCCATTGCGTCCTTGGCGTAAAAATCGGCGTTTATCATTTTCGCGTAGGATTTTGTAAGCACTGCACCGCCGACTATAACCTCGGCGTTTGTGTTTTCGTGAATAAGTTTTATCGTCTTTTCCATTGCGGGAACGGTGGTTGTCATCAGCGCCGAAAGGCCTACAAGGGAAACATCGTTTTCTACAACTGCTTTGAGCACGTCCTCTTCAGGCACGTCCTTGCCCAGGTCAAGAACGTCAAAGCCGTAGTTTTCCAAAAGCACACGGACAATGTTTTTGCCGATGTCGTGGATATCGCCGTGAACGGTGGCAAGCACAATTTTGTGGCCGCTTTTCTGCTGTTTGCCCGTCATAAGAAGTTTGGCTTTGATTTCGTCAAATGCGGCTTTAGCGCTGTCTGCGCTCATCAGCAGCTGGGGCAGGAAAATTGTGTTTTTCTCAAATCCGTCGCCCACCACGTCAAGGGCGGGGATGATGTGCTCGTTGATTATCGTCATGCTGTCTGTGTTTTCCAGCATTTCTCTCGCGCAGGCGGCGGCGTCCTCTCTCATGCCTTTTATTACTGCTGTTTTAAGGTCTGTAACAGCCGCGGCGGCAGGCTGGGGCGCTGTCTCCGTAACGGAGGCGATATACGTTTCGCAGTTTTCGTCGTATCCTGCCAGAGCGTTGAAGCTGTAGTAAGCGTTCATCATAGCGTCGCTCAGAGGATTGATGATTGCGGCTGAAAGTCCTGCGTTCAGCGCAAGGGTAAAGAATGAAGAATTTATAATATCGCGCTTGGGCAGACCGAATGAAATGTTGCTGACGCCGAGGGTAGTGCAAACTCCCAGTTCGTCTCTTAAAATCTTTACTGCCTTAAGCGTTTCTTTTGCGTTGTCCTTGTTTGTGCTTACTGTCATGGTAAGGGCGTCAAAAACAAGGTTGTGCTTTTCTATTCCGTATTCTTCGGCGGTTTTGATAATTTTTTTCGCTATTTCTATTCTTCCCTCAGCTGTTTCGGGAATGCCTTTTTCGTCAAGGCAGAGACAAACAATAACTCCGCCGTATTTTTTCGCCAGCGGGAACACGGCTTTCATTGATTCTTCCTTGCCGTTTACCGAGTTTATCATTGCCTTGCCGTTGTAACAACGAAGCGCCGTTTCCATGGCGATGGGGTCTGACGTGTCTATCTGAAGAGGCAGGTCTAACACTCCCTGAAGGGTGAGCACCGCTTCTTTCATCACTTTCGGCTCGTCAATTTCAGGCAGACCGACGTTTACGTCGAGAATATGGGCGCCCTTGTCTTTCTGCTTCATGCCCTCTCTTACAAGATAGTCAATATCTCCGTTTCTGAGGGCTTCTTTCATCAGCTTTTTGCCGGTGGGATTTATTCTTTCACCTACGATAACAGGCGTTTTGTCTATTCTTACCGTGCGTGAGTAGCTTGAAACGCAGGTGCGCGTTTTCTTCTCAGGCAGTGAGGCTTCTATCTTTGAACAGCGCTGTGTCATTGCCTTTATGTGCTTGGGCGTTGTGCCGCAGCAGCCGCCAAGATATGAAACGCCTGTTTTGGCTATCTCTTCCATTTTGTCGGCGAAGTCTTCCGGTGTTACGTTGTATACCGTCTGACCGTTTACAGATTCGGGCAGTCCTGCGTTAGGATTAACAACGATTGGCGTTGAAGTGATTTTTCTAAGTTCCTTAACAAGCGGAAGCATCTGGTCCGGACCCATTGAGCAGTTAAAGCCCAGAGCGTCAACTCCAAGTCCTTCCAGCATTGTAACTGCCGTTTCAATGTCTGCGCCTGTGAGAAGTCTGCTCTTCTCGTCAAATATCATTGTTGTAAAGACAGGCAGAGAGCAGTTCTCCTTGGCGGCAAGCACCGCCGCTTTCAGCTCCAGCGTGTCGCTCATTGTTTCTATAAGAACGATGTCTGCGCCGTCTTTTCCGGCGTTTATCATTTGGGCAAAAATGTCATACGCCTCTTCAAACGAAAGTTCACCCAGCGGTTTAAGAAGTTTCCCCGTCGGTCCGATGTCCAGCGCAACTTTTTTGCCTGCTGAAGCCGCAAGGCGCACTGCCGCTCCGATTATCTCTTCAACATTGTCATATTTAAGTGAGTTTGCGCCGAATGTGTTTGTGGTAATGTAATTGGCGCCTGCATCTGCGTATGCTTTGTGGATAGAAGCGATAAGTTCCGGGTCGGTGAGGTTCAGCCGCTCGGGCAGTTCACCCGGTTTTAACGCTCCGGCAGACTGGAGCATAGTGCCCATGCCGCCGTCAAAAAATAGGATTTTGTTCATTTTAAGTTCCTGACTTTCTTATTCAATGCCGATGATAGCAGTAACGCTTTTTGTGGGTATCATCTGGCAGGTGTCGCTTAGAGTAAGCCCTATCCGCTTTGTTATGTCAAGCAGGGCGAATATTTTTTTCTGCTCGCTGATGTCCAGGTCAAAGTAGCCCGGTGAGTAGCGGCGGCGAAGCACCAGCCCTTGCTCTTTAAGAGTATCCTCCAGGGAGTCGCACACCTCTTCAATCTTGGACGCCAGCACCGCCTGCATAACAGCGCCTTTAGCCGCTGAGTCAACAGAACAGCTCTGGAGAAGCCGGTCGCATTCTGGGCCGAGAGTGGCTCCGAAGATGCAGACTTTTTTGCATCCGCTTATGGTGTCGGCAAGGCGTTTGCTTTTAAACTCAAAGCCTTCCACCGTCATTTTATTATCCGTAACGTCGCAGTCAAAAATTCTGTAAATCGTGCGGGGCGTTACATTTTGATTTACCTGCTCCATGCATTCGTCTATCAGCGCGTCAAGCCTTGGGTCGTCAACCTTTGACGAGGTGAGAAGATAGTGGAGTATTTCGGTTTTATTCATTTATAATGTCACCCAGTTCGCGGACGATTGCGGCGGCAACGTCCGGCTTGTTCATTGTGTAAATATGGATATTGTTTACGCCGTTTGCCATAAGGTCAATTATCTGCTCTGCGGCATAAACGATGCCGGCCTGTTTCATAGCGTTGTCGTTTTCGCCGAAGCGCTCAACAATCTTTTCAAATTTTACAGGAAGAGTGCAGTCCGACAGTTTTATAATTCTTGTGATCTGGCTGGCTTTTGTTACCGGCATAATGCCTGCGATAAGCGGAACGTTAATTCCCTTGATTGCGCACATTTCGCGGAAGTTGAAAAAGACGTTGTTGTCAAAAAACATCTGGCTTGTTAAGAAGTCAACGCCGCAGTCTACTTTCTGCTTGAGGTATTCAATGTCTGTTACTCTGTTTTCGCTTTCCGGGTGAACCTCGGGATAGCAGGCGCCGCCGATGCAGAAATCGCCCATTGATTTTATTTCGTTGACAAGCTGATAAGCGTGCTCAAAATACTGCTCGTCCGGGAATGTGAAACCCTCGGGGATATCGCCTCGGAGCGCAAGAATGTTTTCAACTCCCGTCTCTTTCATCTCCTGAACAACGTGGCGAACCTTGTCTCTTGTAGATGTAAGGCAGGTGAGATGAGCCAGTGGGGTAACGCCTTTGCTGAGTATCTCCTGGGCAATCTCCGTAGTAAAACCGCTGGTTGTTCCCGCGGCTCCGTATGTAACGCTCATAAACGCGGGGTGGCTCTCGGTCATTTCGTCAACCACTGCTTTCGTGGTTTCTATTTTGCTCCACTCTTTCGGAGGAAACACCTCAAACGAAACGGTGGTTTTGTTATTCTTGATAATATCTTTAATCTTCATCTTTTTTATCCTCTCCTAATAGATCTGCAAGTGTCTTGCTTTCAAGGTAATCGTCGATAAGTTTGTTCAACTCAAGCCACATCGGTCTTGTTATACAGCTTTCTGCCCGCTGGCACGGATTTTCGCACTCCAGACAGGTTACAGGCGCAAGGGAACCCTCCGTCAGCTTTAAAATTTCACCTATCGTATACTTGTCTGCGCTTCTCGTAAGGCGGTAACCGCCTTTTTTGCCTCTGAGACTTTCAACCATTCCTGCTTTGTTGAGCGTTGCAACGATCGCTTCCATGTATTTCATGCTGACCGCCTGTCGCTGGCTAATTGATTTTAGCGAAATATATTCGCCGGCAGGCTGCTGGGCAAGATCCAGCATAACTCTAAGCGCATATCTTCCTTTAGTGGAAATCATCATTTTGAATCACCTTGGATATAATACCATAAAAGTAATAGGAATTCAATCAAAAGGTTGTTAAATTTGAGCATTTTCGCTGTCTGCTGAAATTTCAGACTCCGAGCATTCCCTTGCCGCCTGGATAGTTGCCAGGCTGTCGCCCAGCTGGACGAAAAAGGCTGAAAGCAGATTTATTTCCTGACTTGTTTTGCCTTCGGCTATTGCGCAGGCGAGAGCGCTTGAGGAAACGTTTATTGCACACGGGTCCATTAAAAAACACCAACGATTTTGTAAATTAAAAATGAGAAATGATATTGAAAAACGAAGAAAACGAGAGAAAACAAGAGCTATCAAGGAATATTTGAAAATTATGCCCAAAAAGTGTTGACTCTAAAAGTTCCTTATGCTATTATATTTCGGCACGCTGAAAAGCGAAAAGAATTTTGAAATCGGAGGATCAAGATTATGTCAACATTTATGCCAAAAGCTGACGAAATCGAACGCAAGTGGTATGTAATCGACGCTGCTGACAAATCTCTCGGCCGTGTAGCTGCTGAAGCTGCAATGCTCCTGAGAGGCAAGCATAAGCCGATCTTCGCTCCCCACGTTGACTGCGGCGATTTTGTTATCATTATCAACACTGATAAGGCCGTTCTTACCGGCGACAAACTCAACAAGAAGCTGTATCAGCATCACACCGGTTATATCGGTCACCTCAAAGAAGTTAAATACGGCGCTCTTATGGAAAACAGAAGTGATTTCGCAATGAACCTTGCTGTTAAGGGTATGCTTCCCGACACCACAATGGGCAGAAAGCAGCTCACCAGATGCCGCATTTACAAAGGCGCAGACCATAAGCACGAGGCTCAGAAGCCCGAAGCTTGGAACTTTTAAGGGAGGTATCTGAAGAATGTACGAATCAAATCCTTATTTCTACGGCACAGGCAGAAGAAAAGAGTCTGTTGCTCGTGTACGTGTGTATGCAGGTACCGGCAAAATCACAATCAACGACAGAGACATTGACGATTATTTCGGTCTTGAAACACTGAAACTTATTGTTCGTCAGCCTCTCGCTCTTACAGAAACAGCAGAGAAGTTCGACATCGTTTGCCGTGTTAACGGCGGCGGCGTAACAGGCCAGGCTGGTGCAATCCGCCACGGTATTGCCCGCGCTCTCCTGCAGTATGACGAATCTCTTCGTCCCGCATTGAAGAAAGCCGGCTTCCTTACTCGTGACCCGAGAATGAAGGAAAGAAAGAAACCCGGTCTCAAAAAAGCACGTCGTGCTCCGCAGTTCTCAAAGAGATAATTACGGTTTATTTTACAGCACCCCATTACGGGTGCTGTTTTTTTATGCTTATCCCATTTATCTCTTTGCTCCTGCGGGTCCTCGCGGCACAGCCGCATCCGACAGTTCTCAAAGAGATAATCAGATTATCTTGTTTTCAAACAGCTCTGTATTTTACAGGGCTGTTTTTTATTGTTGAAAAGCATATTGGTTATCCTGTATAATAAAATACAGGCGGTGATTGCTTTGGAAATTAAACAATATTCCCATTTTATTTCTCTCGGATGTTTTTGCGGCGTTGCTGAAGAACTTGAGCGTCTGGGTTTGAGGGACGCAAGTTATCCCTTTGACTGGCTTATCGGTCCGTATGATTCATATATAAAACTTATTAACAGTAATTTTGATGATTTTCTTAATCAGGATTATATCTATCAATGGAGCAGTGACCAAAAAAGGTATGATAACATAAGGTACGATATTTCGTTTTTTCACGACTTCAGCAAGTACGATGATTTTTACTCCCAGATTGAAAACGTACAGGAAAAATACTCCAGAAGAATTGAGCGGTTTTACAAAAGTATAAAACAGCCGACGCTTTTTATACGTTACACGAATAAACAGGAGGAAGCTCAATTTTTTAAAAATCATATTGAGGAGCAGAGAAAATTTTTCAAACAGTTTTGCAGTGGCAATGAGTTTATAGTAGTTGCAAACAAAGGACTTGACGCAGGGGACAGCGAATGGGTGTTTTATGTTGAAGCCGACGAAAATGATATTGTTGCCCGCAGGTTTGTCTGCAAAAACATCGAACTGGAAAAAATCCTTACTGACGAAAAGATATACGACCGCGAAAAACGCGCCGCAAATCTTGAGTATTATAATGTTAAGGAGCAAGATAAAAATTCTTTTAACAGCAAGCTTGAAAGAAGACTTGATAAATATCTTGGGCCAATAAGGAAAAAATACTTCCACAAAAATCAAATTGATAAATAAGGGAATAAAAAATGATTACTTACGAAAAACATAATGCTCTAAATGACGCGCTGAGGTTTGTGCGCACGAAGGTGTTTATTGAGGAGCAGGGATTTGAAAATGAATTTGATGATATTGACTTTGCCTGCAATCATCTGTTGTTTTTTGTTGACGGCAGTCCCGCAGGCTGTCTCAGATATTTTAAGAAGGACGGAGAATACCATATAGGCAGAGTTGCTGTTCTGCCGGAATTCAGGGACCGCCATATCGGAAGTCTGATGATGGAAAAAGCGGAGGAAGAAATAAGGCGCGAAGGCGGAAAAAGTATTTTCGTATCGGCCCAGTGCCGCGTTAGAGAATTTTATGAAAAGAGCGGTTATAAAGCTCTCGGGGATGTTTATTACGACGAGTTTTGCCCCCATATAAAAATGGAAAAAAATCTTATAATTGCTGACAATTAAGGCTCATGCGTAATCTAATTTACACATGGGCTGTTTTTGTACACGCGTGAAAAAAGACAATGTTAAAATTGTGTTAAATTTGTGTTGATATTTGTTAAGCCTAATGCTATAATTGTGAAATCAATTCAGGAAAAGGGGTTTTTACATGTCGGATAAAACTGGCAAAAAGTACATGAAGCCGTCCGAAATTATCACCTTCGGTATAGGTCTTTTCGGCGTTGCTCTTATGACAGGATGGATGCCGGACTACACGGCCACATTCTTCGCGGACTTCGCGTTCAAGGGCAAGGGCTTCGATTCAGCAACTATGGCAAACGCCATTTCAATGGTTTTCCTGGTAGCAGGTATTATCGGCGCTGTTTGCGAACTTGTAATCGGCTATCTGGTAGACAACACTAAGACAAAATTGGGCAAAGTTAAGCCTTGGGTAGGCTTCGGCGTTGTTCCGCTTGCCATTATTTCCATGCTCGTTTTCGTGGCGCCAAACACTTCAAACCAGACGCTGGCAATCGCATGGATGTTTGTTGTTTATTCACTTTACACGGCTATCAGCTGCGCGGTTGAGAGCCCGTCAAACTGCTTCGGCTCACTCTGTTCTCCAAATCCCAGTGAGCGTTCAACCGCTATTTCAATCGCTTCTTTCCTTCGTTCTGTAGGTCAGTCAGGCGGTATGGTTGTTGTAATGGTAGTAGGCGCTATAATGAAAGCGCTGATGGGTCAGCAGCAGTTCCAGAACGCTGAAGGCCAGGGTCTTGACCTTGTTATTTCAACGGCTATCTGCGCTCTCGGTCTCATTATGTTTGTAATGATCTTCTTTACAAACAATAAGGAAAGAGTTCCTTTTACTCAGGAAAAAGTTAGTCTTAAAGACGCAATAATGGTTGTTTTCATGAACAAGAACCTGCTGATGGTTTCTCTTACAAAGCTTGCGGGCTTCGGCAGAGGCGTTTACGGCACAGTATCTCTTTACATAGCAATTTATCTGCTGGGTTCAAAGGATCTGAAACTTGCGCTTCTTCTTCCCATGGGTATCGGTACAGCAGTAGGTACTCTTCTTGTTAACTTCGTTCTTAAGAAGTTCTCAACTAAAAAGACATTTATTCTCTTCTGCGCTTACGGCGTATCTTCACTTGCTATTTTGTATTTCGTATCAAGAGGTATCGGTTTCAACAGCACTCTTATCGTGCCGTTCCTGATTCTCAACTTCTTCTGCGGACTTCAGCACGGTAACACAAACGTTACTCCCAATATTATGATTGCGGACTGCGTTGACGAAATCGAATATAAAACAGGTAAGCGCCAGGAAGGTCTTGCTTACGCAGGATACGGTCTTTTCTCAAAGATTGCTTCTGCATTTACAAAGGCTCTCGGTCCTTGGCTTCTTTACACATGGTCAGGCTACATTACCTCACAGAATGCAAACGTTGCATATGCGGCTCAGACAGATTCAACTCTTAATAAGATCCTTATGATCTACACAATCATTCCCGCTATATTCGTAGTATTGCAGGCTGTTCCGATCTTCTTCTACGACATGGTAGGCGACAAGAAGAGAAGAATTACCGAGGCTTTGATTGAGCGTCGTGAGGCTGCAGGCCTTATGCCCGAAGATGATGCTGTTGAAGAAACAGCTGCAGCAGAATAAGGAGGCGGACGATATGGCAGTTAAGGAAAAAACATTCAACACAAAGATTTACGCGGTTATTGCGTTTTTCGCCGTTGCCGCAATACTTGCAGTTGCAACAGTTTTTACTTTTTCATCTAAGTATATAGCTTTTAAGCCGGAAAAAGTGGCTCAGTCATATGTTGACACCATCGTCCAGAAGGGCGACGGCTACAACGCTTATAAATATGCCCTTATGAGCAAAAACGAAAAATTCGGCGACTTTATCCGCCAGTATTATATGTATCCTATTATATATAAGGATGCAGGCTACAAGCCCGGAGATGATACTAAAAAATTAAAAGGACTTAATGACGACGCAAATAAGTCCGACAAAACAAAGAACGACGACGGCACACTTGCCGGTCAGGTTATTGATACAATGTATCCCTACTACGTTGAACTTATGGAGACTTACGGCTGGGATAATTATGACGCTGTTTTCACAAATTATTTTGCAAAGTTCCAGCAGGAGCGCGCAAAGGTGTTCGGCGACAATTATCTTGACGATGAGGTAATGTTTACGGCTCTTGAGTCTAACGTTGCTACTTACGGCGACAGCCTTACAGGTACTGAGGATACATATGACGCAAACACCAAAGTTCAGCTTACTAAAAAATCAATCGGTGCTTACGAAAAGAAGTACGGCGAAGATTATAAATTCACCGTTACAACTAAGGAAACAAAGCCTGTTGAAAATCTTGAGCAGTATGTTGCTTCCATGGACGCAGACAAACTTGCCACATACGGTGTAACTGCCGAGGATATTTCAGCGGCTGAAACCTGCACTGTTGAGGTTGCTCTTGAAGACGGAACAGTTGTTGCAACCCAGCAGGTAAACGTTGTTCAGATCGGAAACACATGGTATGTTGACAACACAACAACAAACGCAGCGGGTCTTTACAACTTCTATAAATAATAAGCAAAAAGAAAAGCGACTGAATTTTGAACAAGACCGTGAAAAACGGACAATAGAAAAAAAGCACCTCCTATGGTAGAAT
>URGA01000025.1 GCA_900547275.1 uncultured Oscillospiraceae bacterium
AAGATTTATGAAAAATGGATCCTACTGCCGGGGGCGCTTCGTTGGCGCCGAGACGGTGGTCGTTGCCTGCGGTAGCCGCAGAGATACGCAGAAGATCCTGATAATCATCCACCGCTTTAATTACTGCGCAGAGGAACAGCAAAAATTGTGCGTTTTCATGAGGGGTATCGCCGGGGGTAAGAAGATTTACGCCGGTATCTGTTGAAATTGACCAGTTGTTGTGTTTACCGCTTCCATTTACGCCCGCAAACGGCTTTTCATGAAGAAGGCAGACAAGTCCGTGGCGGAGAGCAACTTTCTTCATAATTTCCATAGTAAGCTGATTGTGGTCAGTTGCGATGTTCGTTGTCTGATAAACGGGAGCAAGTTCGTGCTGGGCGGGAGCCACTTCGTTGTGCTCCGTCTTTGCAAGGATACCCAGTTTCCAGAGTTCCTCGTTAAGATCTTCCATATACTCGGCTACTCTTGTATTTATAACGCCGAAATAATGGTCGTCAAGTTCCTGACCCTTGGGAGGCTTTGCTCCGAAAAGAGTTCTGCCGGTATAAATAAGATCTTTGCGCTGGTCATACATTTTTTTATCGATAAGGAAGTATTCCTGCTCAGGTCCCACAGAAGTGCGCACATATTTAACGCTGGTGTTGCCGAAAAGTCTAAGTATACGCAGCGCCTGTCTGTTGAGTGCTTCCATTGAACGAAGAAGCGGAGTTTTCTTGTCAAGCGCTTCACCGGTGTATGAGCAGAAAGCCGTTGGAATGCAAAGCGTCTTTCCTTTAATAAACGCATAAGAAGTGGGGTCCCATGCAGTGTAGCCGCGGGCTTCAAAAGTAGCTCTAAGTCCGCCTGACGGGAAAGAAGACGCGTCTGGCTCGCCCTTAATCAGTTCTTTACCCGAAAATTCCATAATAACGCGTCCGTCCGGAGCAGGCGTAATAAAGGAGTCGTGCTTTTCAGCTGTAATGCCTGTCAGCGGTTGGAACCAGTGAGTATAATGAGTTGCTCCCTGTTTAATCGCCCAGTCTTTCATTGCAGAAGCCACGGCATTGGCAACAGAAATATCAAGCTGCTTGCCCTCATCAATCGTCTTTTTTAGCGATTGATAAACGTCAGAAGACAAATTTGCTTTCATCACTCTGTCATCAAACACAAGTTTTCCAAAATACTCAGATACGGTTTTCATAAAAGAACCTCCAAAAAAAATAAAAAAATAAGGGCAAAGGTGTCTTTGAGGTAATAACCTCGAGACATCTTTGCCCTTTTACGCCATGATTATACATCCGACTTTCCCAATTGTCAACACCTGATTTTCAATTTATCCAGAAAAAACCGATTGACAAACGCATTGTGTTATGATATATTCATCTGTGAGCAAAGGCGTTCATTTACAGGAAAATTGTCTTTTTTTCTGTAAATGAACGCCTTTGCTTTTTTATTTTGTATTTTGCTATGAAAGGAAATTCTTATGTATAGAGAAGGACAGATTCGCATTCCATCAGGATGCGCAATAGCAGCAGTAATATCAAAAAAAGGCAACAGAATGACCGGCGAAAAAATTATTGAATCAATGCGCCCGATGCACGACCGCTCAAACGGTCTCGGCGGCGGCTTTGCCGGCTACGGAATTTACCCTCAGTACAGGGATTTTTACGCGCTTCATATTTTTTATGATTCAAAGGACGACAAAGTTCAGTGTGAAAAATACCTTAAAGAAAAATTTGAAATAGTTCAGGCTGAGGAAATTCCAATCAGAAAAACTCCTAAAATCACAGACGAACCTTATATCTGGAGATACTTTGTGGCTCCGCTTAAATCAGTTCTTCAGCGAAAACAGCAGGATGAAAAAGAATTTGTTGCAAGAACCGTAATGAAAATAAACACAAGAATAAGCGGCGCATATATTTTTTCAAGCGGAAAAAATATGGGCGCATTCAAAGCCGTCGGCTTTCCGGAAGATGTAGGTTATTTCTACAGACTTGACGAATACGAAGGCTACTCCTGGACGGCACACGGACGCTATCCCACCAACACCCCCGGTTGGTGGGGCGGCGCCCACCCATTCGCTCTCCTCGATTACTCAATCGTTCACAACGGAGAAATTTCATCCTACGACGCCAACAGACGTTTTATAGAAATGTTCGGCTACAAATGCACCTTACAGACAGATACAGAAGTAATCACATATATTATGGACTATCTTCTTCGCAGACAGGGACTTACTCTTGAAGAGGCGGCGTCTGTTATCGCGGCGCCTTTCTGGAGCACAATAAGCCGCAAAGACGACGAAGAAGCAGGGCAGCTTGCGTATCTCAGAAAGATATATTCAAGCCTGCTGGTTACAGGTCCTTTTTCAATAGTTCTTGGTTTTCAGGGAGGACTTATGGCGCTTAACGACAGACTGAAACTGCGTTCAATGGTCGTTGGAAGCAAAGACGACAAAGTATTCATCTCAAGCGAAGAAGCCTCTATCAGAGTTATGGAGCCTGACGCGGAAAATATTTACGCCCCTGCCGGCGGAGAACCTGTAATTATCAGAGTTGAGGAGGGCTGTTACTAATGGGAATTGAATTTATTTATCCTGAATTTGAAGTTATCAGAAACGACAGCAAGTGCACCCGCTGCGGCATATGCGTAAAGCAGTGCGCCAACGAGGTTCACAAATACGATGAAAAAAATCATGTTGTAATAAGCGACGACGCAAAATGTGTTGACTGTCAGAGATGCGTCTCTTACTGTCCTACCCGCGCTCTGAAAATAAATAAAAGCGACAACACTCTAAGGGACAATTCAAACTGGAAAACATCAACGATAAACGAAATTTACAAGCAGGCAAACAGCGGCGGTGTATTGCTTTCTTCAATGGGAAGCCCGAAGCCGTACCCTGTCTACTGGGATAAAATTCTTATAAATGCGTCCCAGGTAACCAACCCGTCTATAGACCCGCTGAGAGAGCCTATGGAAACGAGAGTATTCCTCGGCAAAAAGCCATCGGCAATTGAGCGTGACGAAAACGGTAAAATAAAGTGCAAAATAGAGCCGCAGCTTGAACTGCCCATTCCTGTAATGTTCTCTGCAATGAGTTACGGCTCAATCAGCTACAACGCCCACGCGGCGCTGGCTAAAGCGGCTGAGAAGCTGGGAATATATTACAACACAGGTGAAGGCGGACTGCACGAGGATTTTTACGTTTACGGTAAAAACACAATAGTTCAGGTTGCCTCAGGCCGTTTCGGCGTTCACAAAGATTACCTTGAAGCAGGCGCCGCTGTAGAAATCAAAATGGGTCAGGGCGCAAAACCCGGCATCGGCGGTCATCTTCCCGGAACGAAAATCGTAGGCGATATTTCAAGAACGAGAATGATACCTGAAAGTTCAGACGCAATATCCCCCGCCCCTCACCACGACATTTATTCAATTGAAGATTTAAGGCAGCTTGTTTACTCACTGAAAGAAGCGACGGAATACAAAAAGCCTATTATCGTAAAGGTTGCGGCAGTTCACAACATTGCCGCAATAGCAAGCGGTATTGCCAGAAGCGGCGCAGACATAATCGCTATTGACGGTTTCAGAGGCGGTACAGGCGCCGCACCCACCAGAATAAGAGACAACGTGGGAATCCCGGTTGAACTTGCGCTGGCGGCAGTTGACCAGCGATTAAGAGACGAAGGAATAAGAAACAACGTTTCCCTGGTTGTAGGAGGAAGTATCAGAAGTGCGTCCGACGTTGTAAAGGCAATTGCTCTCGGAGCCGACGCCTGCTACGTTGCCACCGCCGCACTGCTGGCGCTGGGCTGTCATCTCTGCCGCACCTGCCAAAGCGGTAAATGCAACTGGGGTATTGCTACTCAGCGCCCCGATCTTGTAAAAAGGCTTAATCCTGACGTCGGAAGCGAAAGACTTGTTAATCTTATGACCGCCTGGAAACACGAAATAAAAGAATTCATGGGCGGAATGGGAATAAACTCAATCGAAGCCCTGAGAGGAAACAGACTTATGCTCAGAGGCATCGGACTCAACGAAAAAGAACTTGAAATACTCGGAATTTCACACGCGGGAGAATAAAAAATATCAAAGTGCATGGAAATATTCTCGGAGGTGTAGTATAATATTATGAAAATAGATGCTCAACAATTTGATTACACGGCTCTCAACGAAGAAATGAGAAACTGTAATGAAGATTTTGAAATAACCGGCTGTCTCGGCCACAGATTTATCGGCGCAGGAATGAGCGACAGAAAAATTAAAATTCACGGAATACCCGGAAACGCTCTCGGCGCATACCTTAACGGAGCCGAGATAGAGGTTTTCGGAAACGCTCAGGACGCTGTAGGCGACACAATGAACAACGGTAAAATCATAGTCCACGGAAATATCGGCGACGCCGCAGGTTATGCAATGAGAGGCGGCAATATTTTTGTTAAGGACGACGCAGGTTACCGCGCCGGACTTCACATGAAAGCGTACAAAGAAAAGCTGCCGGTAATGATAATCGGCGGAAGAACGGGTAGTTTTCTCGGCGAATACCAGGCAGGCGGTATAATAATCGTGCTTGGTCTTAATATCGGCGACAAAAAGATAGTCGGCAATTTCCCCGGAACGGGAATGCACGGCGGCAAAATGTTTTTACGCGGCAGCTGCAGCGATATTGTCTTTCCCAGCCAGGTAACAGCCGCTCCCGCCACCAACCAGGATATGGAGGAAATAAAAGAATATCTCGCTCAGTACTGCGAAGTTTTCAATCTGAATATTGACGAGATACTCAATTCGCAGTTTACTGTTGTTACGCCCGACAACAAAAACCCTTACAGACAGATGTATGTAGCAAACTAACGACAAAGGTAGGTTGACATATGAAGTATTCAGCACAGGAAGTTTTGCAGTATGTTCTTGAGGAGGATGTAAAATTCATCCGCCTTGCATTCTGCGACGTTTTTGGCAAACAAAAAAATATATCTATAATGCCCGACGAACTGGAGCGCGCTTTCGGTTACGGAATTGCCATCGACGCTTCAGCAATCGCAGGTTTCGGCGGCGAGGTCCATTCAGACCTGTTTCTGCACCCAGACCCGTCTACCCTGACGGTTCTGCCCTGGCGGCCGGAACACGGAAGAGTTGTGCGAATGCTTTGCGACGTCGCCTACCCTGACGGTTCTCCCTTTGAAAACGACACAAGGCGTATACTTAAACAGGCTGTAAAAACAGCGGAAGAAAAAGGATACAGATTTTCATTCGGCTCCGAAATGGAGTTTTATCTGTTCAAACTTGACGAAAGCGGCAATCCGACAAATATTCCGTACGACAACGCCGGATATATGGACATTGCTCCCGACGACAAAGGCGAAAACGTAAGGCGCGAGATTTGCCTTACTCTTGAACAGATGGGAATAAAACCCGAAGGCTCCCACCACGAGGAAGGCCCCGGTCAAAACGAGATTGATTTCCGCTATTCAGACGCGCTAACTGCGGCGGACAACGCATCCACTTTCAGCACAGTGGTAAAGACAATCGCCTCCGTAAACGGGCTGAGGGCAGACTTTTCTCCAAAGCCTCTTAAAGACGAACCGGGAAGCGGACTTCATATAAATATGTCTGTCCGCTCAAATGACGGCAAAGATCTGATGCCCTATATCATTGCGGGAATTCTCGAGAAGATATCGGATATAACCGTTTTCCTTAATCACAGCAAACAGTCTTATCAGCGACTGGGAAAAGACAAGGCGCCGAAATATATCACATGGTCAAGCGAAAACCGCTCACAGCTTGTGAGAGTACCCGCCGCAGTGGGCGAATACAAACGTGTTGAGCTTCGTTCGTCAGACCCCACCGCAAATCCGTACATCGCTTTTGCGCTGTTGATTTACGCCGGACTTTACGGAATTGAGAATAAACTCGAGCTGCCTGAAGCGGCAGACATAAATCTCTTTACGGCAGACAGTGAAACGCTGAAAAAATACAAAACTTTGCCCCAGTCGCTGGAAGAAGCGGCAATAGCGGCAAGAAACAGCGAATTTGTTACACAGCATCTGCCTCAATCACTGATTGAAACATACTGCGAAAAATAATTGTTAAGGGAGGGAGAAAAATGGATTTCAAAGAACGGGTATACAGCGTTCTTGTGGTTTCATCGTTCAAAAAATTCAATGAAGCCTTTGCCCATACTCTCCCCGAAGCAAATTATTTTCCCGTCAACATCGTTACCAACGTTGCGGCGGCTAAACGCGCGCTTTTGGAAAAAAATTATGATTTTGTCCTTATAAACACTCCGCTTACGGATGATTTCGGAATGCGGCTTGCTATTGATACAAGCAGTAATGAACGCACAGTAGTACTTCTTATAGTCAAGGCTGATATTTACTCAGAAGTCCACTCAAAAGTAGTTGACTACGGAGTTATGACGCTGGCAAAACCGGCGTCTGCCCAGTCTGTTCTCCAGGCTCTCCAGTGGATGGCGGCAATAAGAGAACGTCTGCGCCGCCTTGAGAAGAAAGCGCTTTCTGTTGAAGAAAAAATGGAGGAAATAAGAATAATCAACAGGGCAAAATGGATCTTGATAGAAAACCTTAACATGACGGAAACAGACGCCCACCGCTATATTGAAAAGCAGGCTATGGACCGATGCGTAACAAGAAAAGCCATTGCTCAGGGTATAATCAACACTTACAAATAATTTTTAATTTAGCACTTGACATTGCTAAAGCGTTCGTGCTATAATGAGCCAAACCGATGAGGAAGAGTAAGTAAGTTTTGTTAATTTTTCTTCAGAGAGCTGCAGATAGTGGAATTGCAGTGAAAAACACATTACCGAATGGACTTCCGAGGGCAATCAGAAACAGAATTAAAAATTCTCTAGTATGTGCGACGGAGCATGACTCTCAGTAAACAAAGGTCTGCATATGATGGTATGCGTAAAGTGGGTGTGTTGTCGTGACGCACCAAGCCGGGTGGCACCGCAGGATAAGATATTTCATCCTGTCCCAGCAAAATACTGGGACAGGATTTTTTTATTTTCTGTCCCAAAATCAGAAAGGAGACAGAAAAAATGTCAGCAAAAAAAGAAATCCCCTACAAAATCTATCTTGAAGAATCGGAAATGCCCAAGGCTTGGTACAATCTGCGCGCAGATATGAAGAACAAGCCTGCTCCCCTGCTTAATCCGGGCACCCATCAACCCATGAAAGCCGAGGAACTTGCCGGCGTTTTCTGCGACGAACTTATCAAACAGGAACTGGACGACACAACTAGATTTTTCGAAATTCCGGAAGAGATACGCAATTTTTATAAAATGTATCGTCCTTCTCCGCTTGTAAGAGCCTACTGCCTTGAAAAAGCGCTGGAAACTCCCGCCAAGATTTACTACAAATTTGAAGGCAACAACACCAGCGGAAGCCACAAACTCAACTCCGCCATTGCTCAGGCTTACTATGCTAAGAAGCAGGGGCTTAAAGGCGTAACCACAGAGACTGGAGCAGGTCAGTGGGGCACAGCGCTTTCCATGGCTTGTTCATATTTCGGCCTTGACTGCAAAGTATACATGGTTAAAGTTTCCTACGAGCAAAAGCCATTCCGCCGAGAAGTTATGCGCACCTACGGCGCTTCGGTAACACCTTCTCCGTCAATGGAAACAGAAGTGGGCAAACGTATTCTTGCCGCTCACCCCGGCACAACCGGAAGCCTTGGCTGCGCAATTTCAGAAGCCGTTGAAAAAGCAACCAAGACTGAAGGATACAGATATGTATTGGGAAGCGTTCTCAACCAGGTGCTTCTTCACCAGTCGGTTATCGGACTTGAAGCAAAAACAGCGCTCGACAAATACGGCGAAAAAGCCGACATAATCATCGGATGCGCCGGCGGCGGTTCAAATCTCGGCGGTCTTATCTCCCCTTTTATGGGTCAAAAGATTAAAGGAGAATCCGATTATCGCATAATCGCAGTTGAACCCGCCTCCTGCCCAAGTTTCACCCGCGGGAAATACGCCTATGACTTCTGCGATACAGGAATGGTATGTCCGCTTTCTAAAATGTACACTCTGGGCAGCGACTTCATCCCCGCTCCAAACCACGCCGGAGGTTTAAGATACCACGGAATGAGTTCTACCCTCTCTCAGCTTTATGACGACGGACTAATGGAAGCGGTTTCCGTTAAACAGACAGACGTATTTGAAGCCGCAGAAAAATTCGCGAGAATAGAGGGTATCCTCCCTGCTCCGGAAAGCGCCCACGCAATCAAAGTTGCCATTGACGAGGCAATGAAATGCAAAGAGAAAGGCGAAGAAAAAACAATTGTTTTCGGCCTTACCGGCACAGGTTATTTCGACATGGTGGCTTACGAAAAATTCCACGACGGAAAAATGGAAAACTACATCCCCACCGACGAAGAAATACAGGAAAGTCTCTCAAAACTTCCCAAAATGGACTGATATAAAAAAAGAAGCCGCAGTTTCAAAAAGAAACTGCGGCTATTATTTTACGGTCAATATTTAGTTTTTCGGAAAACGCATTACAAATTCTGTTTTGTATGACGGATTGGAAGGCGGAGTACAAAGGACGATTGAGCCGCCGTGAAGTTCAACAATTTTCTTTGAAATTGTAAGTCCGAGGCCTGTTCCCTTTCCGGATGAGCGGGCGTTGTTGCTCGTTACAAACGGCTGGAAAATATTCTCCTGAAGGTCGGCTGGAATTCCTACGCCGTTGTCCGCAACGGTAAGAACTATTTCGTCTTTTTCTTCCCGAAGAGAAACAAATATCGTTGTTCCTGCGGGATTATACTTAAGACTGTTGCCAAGCAGATTTTCCAAAAGCCTGTTGAACAATTTTTCATCAACCGAAAACGGAATTTTGCGCTCGGGAATATCTATATCAACGTCAAAACCGCTTTCCTCAATTTCATTGTACTTTTCAGCAAGTACTTCCTTCGTGTACTCGCTGAGGTCTACTTCCTTAAGATTTACTTTGTAATCCGGGTGATCCATCTTTACGCAGTCGAAAAGCGAGTCAATAAGCTGGGTTGAAAGTTCCGATTTTTCGCATATTGTCTCAAGATACTTTTCTTTCTTACCCTCAGGAACTCTTCCTTCTATAAGCGCGTTTGAATAGCCCTGAATTACCGTAAGGGGTGTTTTTAAATCGTGGGAAATGTCGGCGATAATTTGCTGGCTGTCTTTATAAATCTTTTCTTTCTCTTTCTGAAGATTGTTCAGCCAGCCGAGAAGATCGTTGAAATTATCCACGATAGACAGAAATTCTTTCGGTATTTTTTCTTTCTTTACCTCAAATTTCTCTCTGTCCTGATACCCTTCAATAGCAGTATTTATATAAGAAATTGATTTTTTAATGCTTCTTGCAAACAGGAAAGCTTGAATAATAATCAGCGCCAAAACAACCGGAACTGCAAAAATCCAAACTCTCTCTGTCTTTTCCATTATTGTATAATATTCTTCATCGCTGACTTGCGGACTTACAGCAACAAGTATTCTTTTTTCGCCGTCTGCTGTTTCATATTCGTATTTTTCAGCAATCTGGTTTTGGCTATATGTTCCTCTTATAATATTAAATTCATTCTCGGCAAGCTTCTTTTTATCGCCGAAAAGTTTACCCCTGATTATGTTATAGTCTGTATCAAGAAGACTGGATGAAAGCACAACCTCGTTGCCCTTGTCGTCATAGCATTTGAGCATAATAATATAAACCTTATCTCCGTTCTGGTTTACATTTTCCAAAACGGAATACCAGCTTCCGCTCATATAGTCGGTTATATATTTTGTTGACGCAAAATTTATCTCTTCGCCTATTTTCTTGTTGCTGGCATAAAGCGTTTTGCCTTCATCGTCAAAAACTATAACAGAACAGTTTTTTGTTATTCTAGCCGGAAGTTCAGCAAAGCTGTCCGTCTCAAGCTTATCTTCATATTGAACAATAGTATCCATTGAAACAAAGGCGTTGTTGAGTTTCGTTCCTGTGTAATAACTAAAGCAGAAATAAACAAGCGCCAGGGTCAGCGAATACAAAATAAAGTATCCCACGCAGAGCAAAACAAAACTCGACTTAATATTAATCTTCTTTGTACTCAATTTTGTAACCTAACCCCCTAACTGTTTTTATGTACTGCGGCTTGTCCGGATTTTCTTCTATCTTAGAACGGATATTTGAAATATGGACCATCATTGTGTTTTCGTCGCTTTCAAACAAATCACCGTTGATGCTTTCATATAGCTGCGCTTTTGTAAAGACACGCTTCGGAGCGCTCATCAGCTTTGCAACTATTTTAAGTTCAGCCATAGTAAGCGGCAGAGGCTTAGAATTTTTGGTGAGCACAAACGTCTCCGTATTGAAAACAAGATCGCCCACAACGTATTTCTTCGCCTTGTCGCCGTCGTCTATGTTATCAAGCTGATATGTTCTTCTCAGTATTGCTTTAACATTTGCCACAACTACAAGCGGATTAAAAGGTTTTTTAATATATGCGTCGGCGCCGAGATTAAGCCCCAGCACTTCATCCTCATCAAGATTTTTAGCGGATATTATTATAATAGGAAAGTTATTTATCTTTCTTACCGATTTAATAAACTCATAACCGTTCATTTTTGGCATCATAATATCCACCAACGCTATTGATATATTTTCGTTTTTTACGATTTCAAGCGCCGCCTCGCCATTGGTAGCGTAAAACACATTATACTCCCCGCTGTCAAAATACAAAGTCAACAGTTCGATGATGCTTACGTCGTCTTCCGCAATAAGGATATTGTATTTCATTTTTATCACCTCTTAATCTTTATTTCATTATATTTCACAAACCTAAATATGTCAAAAAGCAAACCTTAATTTTTCTTAAGGTTATTTTTTTGCATTTTTTTACAGGCGAAATTAAAAATTCGGCATAAAAAGGCGATTTTTCGTCAAAATTCAGAATAAAAAAACAAAAATTCAACATTTATGAATATTAAGGTTGAATACAGAGAGAATAAAGGTGGCTTTGGTAGAGTATTGGCGAAAGGAGAGTTAGTTATGAAAAACGTATTGGAATATCTGGAAAATGCAGTTATGAATTTTTCAGATAAAACAGCTGTTATTGATGAAAACTCATCAGTTACTTATTCACAGCTGAAATACAGAAGTGAAAAAATCGGCTCGTTTCTATGCGGGCACACAGAAATAAATAAACCTATTATAGTGTTTGCAGATAAAGGAATTGACGCTCTTTGCTGTTTCTTTGGTACGGTATACGCCGGATGTTTTTACACACTGGCTGACCCTCACCTGCCCGATGAACGACTGGCAAAAGTTCAGAGCATACTTAAATCCAATATCGTTCTTACAAATGAAAAATATTACGAAAAGGCAAAAACAATATATCCCTCACTTAAGATATTCAAGACAGAAGATATGCTGCTTTCTGAAACTGACACTGAAAAGCTTTCAAAAATTCGCAGCGAAGTTGTTGACACAATGCCGCTTTACATAAACTTCACTTCAGGCTCTTCCGGAGTTCCGAAAGGAGTTGCGGTAGGCCACAGAAGCGTAATTGATTTCATCGACATATTTTGCAAAACTTTCGATATTACGGAAAGCGACGTCATAGGCAATCAGGCACCGTTTGATTTTGACGTATCGGTAAAAGACATTTACTCTTCAATAAAATCCGGCTCCACACTGGTAATAATTCCAAGAGAGTATTTTTCTCAGCCAACACAGCTGATGGATTTTATAGTTGACCAAAATATCACAACGATGATATGGGCTGTATCGGCTTTAAGCCTTATAAATACATTTCATATTCTTGATTACAAAACGCCTCAGTCAGTAACAAAGATACTTTTCAGCGGCGAAGTAATGCAGGTAAAGCACCTCAAAGACTGGCAAAAACATTTGCCCAACACAATGTTCGTAAATCTTTACGGCCCAACAGAAATAACCTGCAACTGCACTTACCACATTATTGATAACAAAAGAGATTACGAAAGCGGCCTGCCTATAGGAAAGGCATTTGACAACGAGAAAGTAATGTTGCTTGATCAGGACAACAAAGAGATAAAAGAACCGAACACGGTTGGCGAAATATGCGTCGGCGGTTCAGCGCTGGCGCTGGGCTATTACAACAACCCGGAGCAGACAGCTAAAGCATTCGTTCAAAATCCGCTTTCACCTTATTATCTCGACCTGATGTACAGAACAGGCGATCTGGCAAAGTTAAACGAAAACGGCGAACTGGTTTTCTGCGGACGAAAAGACTTCCAGATAAAATACATGGGACACCGAGTAGAACTGGAAGAAATCGAAAAAGAGATAATGAAAATAGAAGAGATAGAAAACAGCTGCTGTATTTTCGATAATAACAAAAAACGCCTTTACGCTTTTTACATCGGCGATATTGACAAGAAAGAACTTCACAAAAAGCTTAAAGAAAAACTTCCGCTTTACATGATTCCAAACGCCCTCAGACAGATTGAGGAAATGCCGCTTACAAAGAACGGCAAAACTGACCGCAAGGCACTTGCAGGAGGTATACGATGAAAAAAAATCAGATTGAGAGGATACTGCAAGATTATCCTACTCCCCTTTATGTTTTTGATATCAACATTCTAAAAAACAGGGTCGCTTATCTCAGGAGCAGACTGCCAAAGGGTGTTTCTCTCTGCTACGCGATAAAAGCAAATACATTTGTTGTAAACGACCTTTGTCCTAAAATTGAAAAACTCGAGGTATGCTCGCCGGGCGAAATGATGCTTTGTCTGGAAAACGGCGTTGATTTAAGCAAAGTCGTTGTTTCAGGAGTATACAAAACGAGAGATTTTATTGAAAAAATAGTTGAGGAGCACAGCGGCGTAAACTGCTTTACGGTTGAATCTATTCAGCAGTACGAAATGCTTACTGATTTTGCAAAAAAATATTCGAAAAAAATCAGTCTTCTGCTGAGACTTACCAGCGGCAATCAATTCGGACTTGACGAAGAAGAAATAAAAAAAATCGTCAGCACTTATGACAAAGACGCTGTTCAGATAAACGGTATTCAGTATTTCTCAGGCACCCAGAAAACCTCTCTCAAAAGAATAAAAAAGGAACTGGATTACGCAGACGCTTTGCTTTCTGAACTGGAACAAAACTATGGTTTCAAATCTGACGAGTTTGAATACGGCCCGGGCTTTCCCGTTGCTTATTTTGACACGGACAAATTTAACGAAGAGGAATATCTCGCCGAATTCTCCGATTTGCTTTCAGCAATGAATTACAAAGCAAAGATAACCCTTGAGATAGGCAGAAGCCTTGTGGCGGACTGCGGAAACTACATTACAAAAGTAGTTGACCTTAAATCAAACAAGGGTCAAAACTACGCAATAGTTGACGGAGGAATGAACCACATTACATATTTCGGCCAGTCAATGGCGATGAAACATCCCTTCCACAAAATTTATCCGGAAAGAGCAGACGGCGACGTTCTTAACTGGAATATCTGCGGTTCCCTTTGCACCGTCAACGACATACTTATGAAAAACACACCCATGAGCGATTTAAAAATCGGAGACGCAATCGTCTTTGAAAAAACAGGCGCTTACTGCATGACGGAAGGCATCTCGCTGTTTTTGAGCAGAGATCTTCCCCAAATTCTTCTGATTGATGAAAATGAAAATATCATTTCAGCAAGAGAAGCAGTTGAGACATACAAAATTAACAACGTTAAGTAAAAATTTTAAAAAAAGAAAGGAATTTTATCATGGAAAGACTTATTGAAATTTTAGAGGACATTCAGCCGGAAGTAGACTACAACACCTGCACAGATTTGATCGACGGTCATTATCTCGACTCCCTTTCAATCATTTCGCTGGTTGCGGAAATTGAAGATGAGTTTGATATTATTGTTCCGTCAGTTGAAATCATCCCTGACAACTTCAATTCAGCTCAGCAGCTCATGCTAATGATAAACAGACTTAAAGAGGCTTAATATGGGTATCTCATCATATTGCTCCGTCGGATACCTCGGCATATTTCTGCCGATTGTTGTTATCCTGTACAGCATAACGCCTAAAAAACACAGGTGGGCGCCGCTGCTTATTGCGTCTTATGTATTTTTCTGGCTTATCAGCGGTCCCCTGGTTGTATACCTTATTTTCACCACCGTATGTATTTATCTTACGGGATTGTGGCTGGCAGGAAGCAAAGCAAAATGCGACGCGATAACAGGCGGCCAAAGCGTATCCGACAGAAAAAAGACAGCAAACCTATTTATTAAAAAACAAAAAGCTGTACTGACGCTTGTAATAGTAGTTCACATTCTGCTGCTGGCGGTACTGAAGTATTCAAAATTCTTCGCGGGTAATATCAACGGTGTTCTTGCTCTTATGGACTCTCCCCTTTCTCTCTCCGTTCCGAAAATTGCCGCCCCCATCGGCATTTCGTTTTATTCGCTTCAGGCAATTTCCTACATATGCGATGTTTACAGAAACAAAATACCGGCAGACAGAAATTTTGCAAGAGTAGCGCTTTTCATGAGTTTCTTCCCCCAGATAATGGAAGGACCGATATGCCGCTATTCTGATACCGCCCAGCAGCTTTACCGCGGCGACAGCATTAAATTTGAAAATCTGACTTTCGGAATTCAGCGTATTCTCTTTGGACTGCTGAAAAAAATCGTTATTGCCGACAGACTAAACGCTTTTGTAGAAACAACATTCGGACACTACGGCGAATACAGCGGCACCGTTTCCGCAATAGCGGCAATAGCTTTTACCCTCCAGCTCTACATGGAATTCTCAGGCACAATGGATATGGTAATCGGAAGCGCCCAGATATTCTCTGTAAAAATGCCGGAGAATTTCAGACAGCCGTTCTTCTCAAAAACCATATCTGAATTCTGGCAGAGATGGCACATCACTCTCGGCACATGGTTTAAGGACTATATTTACTACCCCGTTTCCATGTCGCCGTTTTCAAAGAAGCTAACCAAGAAATCAAGAAAAAAGCTCGGCCATTTTTACGGCCCGATGCTTGTCAGCACCATCGCGCTGTTCTGCGTATGGTTTTGCAACGGAATGTGGCACGGCTCCGGCTGGAGATACATTTTCTTCGGAATGTACCACTTTGTGCTTATCACCTGCGGCAATCTTATTAAACCTGCAGTTAAGACAATCAACGGAAAACTGGGCGTAAGCCCGTCATCCCCAGCCTACAAAGGAATGCAGATATTCAGAACATCTATTCTGGTATGCATCGGCGAACTGTTTTTCAGAGCAAACGGTCTCAGAGCAGGATTTGCAATGTCAAAGCTGATTGTCACCGACTTTTCATTTGAGACATTCACAGACGGAACGCTCCTCAAATTAGGGCTTGACATTCAGGACTACGTTATCATTCTTGTAACCACGGCAATCGTATTTGCCATCAGCGTTATCAGCGAAAAAGGAAAAGACCCCAGAGTTCTTTTAGCCCAAAAGAAGCTGCCTGTAAGATGGATAATAATATTTGCACTTATTTTCTGGATCATCATTTTCGGCGCTTACGGCTCAGGCTACGTTCCCGTTGACCCGATTTACGCAGATTTTTAGGAGGATATTTATGAGCAATGCAATTAAAAAAATATCAGCTTCAGTAGCGTTTTTACTGATTTTTGTTATTCTTCTGCTTGTATCCTCTTACGTGTTCATGCCGAAAAACAACTTAAAAGAATTCGGAATGGACGACACAGCGGCAAACGGTATTCTCGGAGAAAAAAGCGACACGATTGACGTGCTTGTTCTCGGTGACAGCGAAGCGTATTCCTCAATTACTCCGATGCAGATATGGAATGATTACGGCTACACAACATACGTCTGCGCAACCAGCGCGCAGTATCTATCGTATTCGGAAAATCTGCTCAAACAGGCATTCAGAAAGCAGAAGCCGAAACTTGTTATTCTTGAGACAAACGCTATTTACCGCGAAATGAAGTTTGAAAACTCAATAATGACTAAGGCTGAAAATTATTTCTCCGTGTTTAAATATCATGACAGATGGAAAAACATGAGCAGAAACGATTTTCTCGGCAAAGTTGAATACACCTGGACAGATGATTTTAAAGGCTATTATTACAATTCCAACACTGTAAAGTCAGACAATCTCGACTATATGAAGCCTACAGACGAGGCAGAGCAGATAATGCCGATAAATAAAAGTTATGTGAAAAACATGGCTGACTTTTGCAAAGAAAACGGCGCTGACTTTCTTCTTGTCAGCACCCCCAGCACAAAAAACTGGAATTACAAAAGACACAACGGAATTGAAAAACTTGCAAAAGAACTTAATCTTAATTATATCGACCTGAACACAGGCGATACAAAAGTCGATATCGACTGGTCAAAGGACACAAGGGACAATGGCGACCACCTCAACCACTCAGGCGCTGTAAAAACTACGCGTTTTCTTGGCCAATACATAAAAAATAACTATTCTTTCCCCGACAAGCGTAAAAACGCTGAGTACAGCAAATGGAACGAAGCGCTTGAGCGTTATACAAAAAAAGTCGGCTAAGTCCCATGTCACAAAGAGGTTACCGAAAGGTAACCTCTTTATTCGTTGATATACAACTAAAATTAGTCCTCAAATACGATTATGTGTAAAATAAAAATAAATAAAAGAATAAACTTTATAAAATATGATTAGAAACCATTGACAATTTTCGGCAAGTCAAATAAACTTTGATTATAAACGAACTATAGAAGTCGTCTATCCTATGACAAATTGATAATTGCAATAATCTTCATTCTTGACATTTCCGTTTGTACTTTCTTAATTAAATATTATGGAAATTCTGTGATGAATTCAGTATTTTTCGATGAGAAAATTACACATACAAAATCCAGCAAAAATCGTTTTCATCAAAGAAAGGTGCCCTAAATGAAAAAGAAACATAAAATTGCTATCAGTGTTATTGTTAGCGTGGTTGTTGTTTGCTTGTTGGCAGCAATAATTACAGGTTTAGTTATTCATTTGAAAAAAGTTCAGGAAAATGAAAAATTTCAAAATATAGTTGATGAGAGCGTTACATTGACGATAAGTTACGACAGAATACTGAGCGATAAAGAATACGAAGATATTCAGACTCACGTTAACTACATACCAAACATACCTGACGGATACGACAAAGCAGTTAAACTGACATTGAAAATGCAGAACAATTCCAACTGTAACTTGTATGGCTTTTTCACCACTATAGATAATGGAAATATATATATGGTTTCAGAATGTATTGATATAGAACCTACATTTAGAGTTGAAGTAAACAGTGAAATCGAAGTAAGCGCATATGCGTATATAAACAATGACCTTAAAACTGAACAAGATATAAAAAACGCACTAAAAAACACATATTTTACTTATGAAATTCTTATTGATAATTCTGATAAGCCGATAGAACCCCACGAGGTGACAATCAAAGCAATTTGGCAGGACGAAACAGAAAAAGTTAACAAATAAATATTTCTCTTACTGAAAAAAATCATCGGCAAACAAGCAACCTTTTTTATTTTAAAAGATAGCAATATAAAATTCAGCTTAAAATTTTTGTATTTATCAATAGATATTCTAAATGTAAATGGGTGGTAAAATCGCAATGACAACAATCTATTTTGGGCGTCATTATTTGCTTTTCTTGCAATAATTGTAATCTTCATAGTTGAAGAAATAATCTGTTACTTGATCATAAAAAAACGCGGCGAACTTGAAAATTACAGGGAATACAAATCTAAGCGAAATAAATTATATTTATATTCTCCTTATCTGTATAAAAATAAAAAATATTTCTTCATAATCAAACCTGTTTTAATTGCTTTTGTTGTACTTATAATTATTCTCCTGTCTTATTTCACTCAAAATTCGTAATTCTACAATTTAAAAACAGACTTATGTTTAGACAAAATATAAAAGTTTCAAGCGGAGACGCCTTTATCGGGCGCCTCCGCTTTTTGTTTTAATAATCTAATTGAACTTTAATCTTCTTGTTCTAACAAATATTCTGACCTAAGAGCTTCAATCAATTCTTTCTGTTTTTCAGCACTGAGCAGATTTCCTTTATTGTCCCAGTTTGTTTCAAAAGGTTTTGTATAGATCTTTCCCGATGAATCTTTATAGACGTTTTCTTCGGTCAACTGCAAATAGTCTGCATTATAAAAACAAAGCCAGCCGTCTTCGTCAATAAAGCAATCATCATAATCATATATATTTCCTTTTCCGTCAACAAGATAATATTGCTTAAAATCTTCCTCATTTTCAGCCTGAAAATTTACTTCGGAATAATAAGAATAACTGTCGCCGTCCTTTGTGTAATATCGAATGAGCGAAGCGTTTTTATAATATCTTCCGTTTCTGTCAAAATAGCCGCCGTTATAAGCAATTTTCGAGTGGAGATCATTGCCTTCCCCAAAACCAATTGTCGCACTGCCTGTAAGATTCAAGTCCATTGAACTAAATGAAAAATCCTCATAATAAAATCTTACTGCATCGCGTTTACCCTTTCCGTTGATATGAAGCGTAAACTTCCATTTGTCAGAAGTTTTATATTCGTACAACTCTTCATATTTCATTTTGAGCTTCGGCTTAAAACGATCAAATGAAGTTCCGAACATATCTATAGAACTTTCCCATTCATCTTTTGTATACCGCGGCTTCAAAAGCGTAGTATTGGTGTCCCTGGCTATTTTCTCATGGGAAGCGTCTATATCTTTTTGAATTATTTTTTTAATTTTTTCGGCCTTCTTTTTAAATTTAAAATATTCTTCATTTTCGATACTAAAATCATATGTATAATTTTTCAGATAGTTGGGACTTCCTGTAACAAAGTTATATTCAAATCGTCCGATTGAGAAATCCGTTTCGTAGTATTCAAATGTACAGTGCTCAGGTACAAATGAAGAATAAAACTTCTGCTTTTCATAGCCATTATAATTATAAGAAAGATATGATGTTATTTCATCCAAAGTCTTCTCGTCCGTTTTATACTCTGAAAGAGTTAAACTGTTCATCTGGTTATCAAACATATTTACCGGCACTGAAACAGTTATCTTATATAGATAATCATTTTGCAGGTTTAACGGGTCGACTTCTTCGTCAGAAATGTATTGAAATTCGATTTTAAACGCTGCAAATATTCGAGGAACATCGCAAACCCAATCGCTTTCCATTACATATTCAATTTTGTTTTTATCAAGATAATCCAGAACTTCCTGATTTGTAGTGCAATTTTCGCTAATATCCTGAAGAATTCTTAGGGATGCCAAATAATCATCACGAAAAGCTTTTTTATCGGTAAAAAACTTTGCGCACAGACAAGCGGCGGCAATCACTGAAATTACACACAACACCGCGCATATTTTAACAGTTGCCTTGCTGATTTTATTATCCAATCTGGAATTTGCAAAGTGCAATTTTTTAGCACCGTAAATTAAAACCGAAAGGCAAAACAAAAACATTATGACGCCTAAAATAATAATTACGGCAAAAAGAATTTTATTGCTTGGCGGAATTGCTTCAAAATTCACATTGCTCTCTTTGAAATAGCTCATCAAATTTTCTTTGTTGCCCAGCGTTATTCTGTTAACTTCAGATAAAATCAGGTAATTATAAACTCCTGTTCCTACACCGCCTGCAAGAAGAAAAAAGGATTTATAAAAAGACTTTTTCTTCGCTATTATTGCAGAAGCAAAAAGAAAATACCGATTGACAGCGCACAGGTAGCAAGTAAAATCGAAATTGTTCCCGGATCGCCGAAAAGATAATTTCTGTTTACCATATATCCGGCGCAAAGCAGTAAAAACCATATAACGGTTGCTATTATATCGCCGATGGGATTATAAAAATTGTTGTGAATAGTACCCAAAGTGTCTGCAATATCATCTGCATTTCCCATCTCCTCAATGGCCTTCTCTTCCGCTGCCTCATCTTCATATCCAGTCTCTTTAAAACCGGCTTTTTTCAATTCTATATGGTCGGATAATTCGCTGCAGACTTTTGATTTTTCAGATGACAACACTATTTTGGCGGTAGCTTTATTTAAATAATCTTTTTCGTTCATTATGCAAAATTCAGCACTTTGGAAACGGAAACGCTGAAATCCTTAAATTCCTGCTTTTTTTCAGCCAAATGTTTTAAACCCTTTCTCGTAATATGATAATACTTTCTTTTTCTTCCTTCTGAGGAATCCCAATAACTCTCAACGTAGCCCTCGTTTTCAAAAGAATGAAGGATCGGATACAATGTTCCTTCTTTTAAACTAAAAACATATTCGCTTCTTACTTCTAATTCCTTTATTATGCGGTATCCGTACATATCCTCACTTTTTATTACGGAAAGCACCATCATCGGAATGCTTCCGCTAATGAGTTCTTTACATATCTTCATTTTTTACCTCCTGAATTTAATGTATAGATAAAATATGCATAGACCATCTATGTATATGGTACAATTAAACCGTGCACTTGTCAATAATTTTTCAAACTATAATGAAATAAACTTTAGTTTTGTCGATTTTTATCAATAATATGATGCCCTCATTAACTTTTTCATTAGTGAATTAAATCCCCGCCGTTTTGCAAAAAAACAGGCTATCTTTCGATAACATGTTTTGGAGTTGGAGATGGGACTTTTTAAGTTCTGCAACACGCTACGAAACAGTCCGGTGGACTGTTTCTCCCGAATACTAAAGTATTCGGAGCGTCTTGTCGTGGGTTCAAGTCAAACAAAAAACAGGCTATCTTTCGATAACCTGTTTTGGAGCTGGAGATGGGACTTGAACCCACGACCTATTGATTACGAATCAATTGCGCTACCAACTGTGCCACTCCAGCAAATAAGCGCGCGACAGAACGTCACTTAATGGATTATACAATAAAGCTGAAAGAAAATCAAGAAAAAATGGCGCCGAAACGCCATCTTTTTTTAAATTAGTTCCAAAAGCTTTGAAAGCACAAACTCAACGGATGATTTACGCACCTGGTTGCGCCCGATCTCGCCGAACTGCTTTGTATAAGTCTTAACTTCTCCGTTGATGCAAAATCCGAAGCAGACCATTCCTACCGGCTTTTTCTCTGTTCCTCCGCCTGGACCTGCAACGCCTGTTATTCCGACGCCTACATTACTTTTCGCCGTTTTTGAAACGCCTAACGCCATTTCATAAGCAACTTCTTCACTTACAACGCCGTTGCTCAATATCGTATCGGCCAAAACTCCCAGGAATTCAATTTTTGCCTCGTTTGCATATGTTACAAAACTTACATTAAGCACTTTTGAAGCATTCGTAACATTCACTAATGTTCCGCAGCAGAGGCCGCCTGTGCAGGACTCCGCAAACGAGATAGTATAACCCTTTTCCAGTAATTTATTTACAACTTCTTCTTCCAATGCCATAATATCACCACAAGTATTATTTGATACAAGTATAGCTTTTATTGAAAAAAATTTCAACAGCATTGCAAAAAAGACTTGCAAAAGTTTGCAGTTTGTGGTATAGTATCTAGGCATCGGGGTGTGGCGCAGTTGGTAGCGCACTAGACTGGGGGTCTAGGGGCCGCAAGTTCAAGTCTTGTCACTCCGACCAGTGAGCAGGTCTTTGACCTGCTCTTTTGTTTTTTAGATAAAAAGCCGATCAACTAATTGAAAACAGAAATATAAAAGGCAGGTCAATGACCTGCCTTGTTTTTTTTGCTAGTTTTTTGCATAACTGTCTGTAAGATTGAAGCTCTGGGTCTCAAAATCATAAGTAAACTGCAAAAATGTATATTCTTCGCCGGCGTACTCAAAAATCAACTCGCACAAATTTTGTTCTTTGTCGTAGGTAAATGAAACATCCGCCGGCATCGGCGCTTCCTTTATGGTCATACCTTGACGGATATCCGAATTAGTAAGAACATATCTGTTTTCCGTACTTGATGTTGAATAAAAAATACTAAACGGGTTATTCACATTACAGTCGAAACTAACGTATGTTACATCATCTGTACAATCCACATATATAATCATGTACCCCCCAAAATATGAAGGCGTATTGCCATAGTAATATTTATACGAACCTTCCGGAAAAACATCTTCAACAGTCCTTTTTATCTCATTTTCATCAGTCGTAATAAATCTGTCAATATTATCTAAGAACGTTGTTTCATACTGAATGGCATAATTCTTGAAATCTTCAGGGACAAACTTATATCGTGAATAAACTTTAAAAGATGTAATAACAGTAAAGAGAATGCAAACCACAATCCAAAGGCTCAGCAATACAGCTGTAGTTTTTGAAAACACCAGATCTGTTTTAGTGTTGTTTAAAGATTTGGTTTTTCTTATTATTACCAATCCGGCAACATTAATTAGAGACATTACAATAATTGATATAATTATTGTACATTCAACAATCATGTCATAGAAATTTGTTACTGATGGTCTGTAAATAAATATATCTGCATAATTAACTCTTTCGTTTGTATAGTAAATAGCCGTGGCAAAATAATAACTGAACGACCAATTTGATAACCAGCCAAAGAGCAGAGCAGAAACAAGATTTAATGCTTTCTTTTTCTTCAACCCTATGATAATGTTGAACAACGTAAAAGCGAATGCAAAAGCCGATATAACAAATATCCAAAATTCTGAAAAATAGATATCAAAAATCGAGCCGTCAAAAAGAGGGTCTACAGGTAGAACGTAATACAATAAATTTAACAACGCTGTGGCTACGGCTAAAAATATATATAAAGCATTTTTCCTTTTTTCGCCTTTTATCTGAAGATAAAGCTGCTCACCCGCAATATCAGGGTCGCCCATTGCTTCTTCCGCTTTTTCAAGGGCAGCTTCTTCGTCATAACCAAGCGACTGAAAGTAACTCAACTTTTCATCAATATGGCTTTCAAGTTCATACTTAAGTTCGGCTCTCTCGGTCCCCTGTCCGATATGGGACAATACTCTTTCTACATACTTACTATTCATATCAGGCAAAACTTAAGACCCTTCCCACCGCGGCTGAATACTCTTTCCACTCCTCTTTCTTCTGCTTGAGAGCATTTTTGCCTTTGCGTGTAATATGGTAATATTTACGTTTTTTGTTATCCACTTCGACCCAGTAAGATTGAACGTATCCGTTTTGCTCCAGCGAATGAAGGACGGGATAAAGCGTGCCCTCTTTAAGTGAGAAAACATTTTCAGAACGCGCTTCAAGTTCTTTTACTATTTTATACCCATACATATCCTCGCTTGCAATTACAGAAAGAACCAGCGTCTGGGTACTTCCTTTCATCAGTTCTCCGCTAATTTTCATATTATCACTCCTTGATTATACATAGTTTTCCTATGTATATAGTATCAGATTTAACTTTTTATGTCAACATAGAAATAATTAAATAATCCTTTTAGCGCAAATATAAAAAACAAAGCCCGACAAAACTATCGGGCTTATAACATATCAATATTTTTCAATTTGAAAATTTTCAGTTCTATAATCAATATAATCTTGTGCTATCTCTTCTCTTAATGTCCAGACTTTACTATACAGTCTTGAACTATTTTTACCGCCATCAACCCACTCTTTATATACCTCTTTATATTTTTCGTATTTTTTATTTATATCGTCATTATCACATTTGAAACTTTGACTTAGAATTTGTTGTTGTATCTCGTATTGGTATTGAACAGCGGTGGACATATCTAAATGCTCTTTTTTCAAATCTTCGCAAAAAGCATTATTTTCTTCGTTATCGGGCAAATTCAATTTTTCATATTGGTTGGTAATATAGTCTATTTCCTTATTTTTATCTGCCTTACTTAACGAAAATCCGTCGTCCTCTGCCAGTTGAATAATTGCCTTTTGCTCAATAGCCTTTTCAAGTGGTTTATTTGTGTGGCTTGAATACTGAATCAAGCACAATTCTTTGTTTGTTATATCAACATTATTAACAGTCGCAACTACTTTTTCGTCTGCATTCAAATACTCTTTGTGAATATTTTCAAGCGTATACTTACTTGAAGCACTGTTTTGCACTATGAAATAAATTCCAAATATTATACCAATAATGCAAATAAAAATCGGAATTGCAATCAAAAATTTTTTCTTCATATAAAGCACCTTTGAAAATCGGGTAATGAATATCAATATGTATCAAAATTACAATTACTTGCATTACTATGAGACCAATTATAACTATCGTTCAAGGAAATAGTAGTACATACAACTCAATATGTCAATATTAAAATATTTTGCCTCGTGGCTCCGTATTTATCATTCTGTTAAAAACAATTCGTAAACATAAAATAGTCAACAGAAAAAGGAGATTAACACATTAAGTAGGCACTCCTATTGCAATTAAAAAATTTTGAGCTATAATAGATAATATAACAAGTGTTATTTTATAGGAGAAGTTATGCCTGCCAAGAAACGGATATTTAAAAAAGATATACTTAGCGCGGCAATAAACGTTATTCGGACAAGCGGGTCTCAGGCGCTGACGGTGCGCAATATCGCTAAAAAACTTTCCTGCTCCACCCAGCCGATTTACTCCGAGTTCGGCAGTTTTGACGCTCTTAAGGACGAGTTGAGAGTTTACGCGGAAGAAAAATATCTTTGCTTTACTTTTACAAATTACAAAGAATTTGCGACGGCGTTTCTCGGCTTTGCCAAGAAGGAAAAAGAACTTTTCAAATTCTTATATTTGAGAAAAAGAGAAAACTCGGAAAGTCCCATTGACGATATAAACTATAAAAAAACAATTGAACTGCTTTCAAACAATCTTGAAATGGATTACGAAAGCGCAAAAGAGCTTCACAAATGGATGCAGTATTACTGCTATACAACGGGCGTTATGATTGCTACCGATTACCGCGACCCTACGGCCGAGGAGATTGGGAAAGAACTTACCGATCTGTATAAAATAATGCTGCGCCATTATAAAAACATACAAAACGAGGACGAGCTTGACTTCTGGTTAAGCAAGTCCAGAAACTTAATTATATAAGGAGGAAAACAATGGAAAAAGAAGCATTGAAATCCTATGACGTTGTTGTTATAGGCGCCGGCAACGGAGGCCTTGCAGCTGCAATCCGCGTTCTTCAGGGCGGCTATTCATGCCTGCTGCTGGAAAAGCACAATCTGCCCGGCGGATTTGCCACCAGTTTTAAACGCGGCCGCTTTGAATTTGAGGCAAGTCTTCACGAGTTAAACGACTTCGGTTCTCCCGAAGAGCCCGGCGATATCAGAACTCTGTTTAGAGATCTCGGAGTTGAAGACAAGATTGAATGGGTAAGAATTCCCGAGGCTTACCATCTTATCACAACAGATAAAAAGTATGACTGCGAAATGCCTTTCGGCATCAAGGAATTTACCGACAAAATGGAGGAGTATTGCCCCGGCTCAAGGCAATCAGTTACTGAATTCTTTGAGCTTTGCAACGAGGTAAGAGACGCTCAGACATATTCAAACGAAGTAAACGGAAATACAGATGCAAACTATATGAAGTCTCATTTCCCGAACTTCATTAAAGCAGGCAGTTACTCGGTAAACGAAGTGTTGGACGCGCTTAATATGCCAAAGAAGGCTCAGGACATTCTAAACGCTTACTGGTGCTATCTCGGAGTTGACTGCGACCGCATGAGTTTCCTTCATTACGGTTCAATGGTTATCCGCTACATTACCCGCGACGCATGGATGCCGAAAATGCGCTCCCACGAGATCAGCCTTGCAATGGACGAGCGCATCCGAGAGCTGGGCGGCGATATTTGGTATATGGCTG
>URGA01000026.1 GCA_900547275.1 uncultured Oscillospiraceae bacterium
GCATATCCAGGGCGCAGGCGAACAGGATGATGCCGCCCTTGACCAGATAGATCAGGTCCTGGTTGACGCTGGCCATGTTCAGGCCCACGAAAGCGACGCGGCTATTTACGCGGCATATGATACAACGATTGACGCGGTCTGCGTTGTCCGCGAATTTTTGCCGAAGGGAATTGCCAATCGTCTTGAGGGCAACATGGAAGTCCATGTTCGCGAACGTTTTCGCAAGAATTACGACGGATATAAGAAGGATTTTGCCGACTTGTGGCAGACAATGCTCAGTATGCGTTCTCTCGCCGCCGCTCTTCCTGTTTATGACGTTTTTGCCGCGAATGAAACCGTTTATGCCGTTATGGAAGCGGTTGAGGGCGTTACGCTTAGGGAATTTCTCCTGCGCACACCGGAGGGTTACATTCCATGGGAACAGGCGAGAATTATGTTTATGCCCGTTCTTACAACTCTGGAAACCCTCCACAGCCATAATATAATTCACGGTTCAATTACGCCGGACAACCTTATTCTTTGTCCTGACGGCAAGGTAAGGCTCAAAGGTTTCTGCATTTCTCAGTGCAACACGGTGAACTCCGAACTTGAATTTAATCTCAACGAAGGATATACCGCCATTGAGCAGTACGACAATAACCATAAAATGTGTCCTGCAACGGATATTTACGCTTTTTCAGCGTGTATTTACCGCGCTTTGGTTGGCAGCAATCCTCCCGACGCACCGTCAAGAGAGACAAATGACAAGCTGATGATACCAAACAAAATCGCGGAAACCATACCGACCCACGTTATCCGTGCGCTGGGCGCTGGTCTACAGATATATCCTGAAAAGCGAGCTCAGAGTGCGTCCAGAATGAGAGAACTGCTCAACGCCGCTCCAAACGTTGTTGCTCAGGCGGCAGAGCCTGTTGTTCACGAGGAACAGCCTGTTCAGCGACGCGAGGAACCGAAGCCCCAGCCTAAGCCGGAACCGGTAAAGAAAAACAAGAAGTCCGGTAAAAACAAGGCGCTTATTATTGTTTTGGTGGTTCTTATCATCGCGGCAATCGGCGCAGGAATTTACGTTGTTAAATTCTCAGGCCTTGTTGGCGGTAACGAGCCGACAACTGACGCTGTTTCCGTTGTCAACTGTACTGTTCCCAATTTCATAAGCGCTGGTTATACGGAAAGTGATATTAAAAATAACGGCGCTTGGAACGAACAGTTCACTATAACTTATACTTCCGAGTATTCAGAAGACGTTGAAGAGGGCATTGTATTTAAGCAGAGTATAGAAAGCGGAACAGAAGTGCCCCAGGGAACCGAAATTGTGCTTACTGTAAGCAAGGGCATCCAGACGGCTGAAGTGCCTGACGTCGGAGGTCTTACTCTTGAGGAAGCAAAAAAAGCCCTTGAAGATAAAGGCTTTAAGGTATCTTCTGTTGAAGTTTACAATGACGGAACCCATACTGCTAATACCGTAAAAACTACTTACGGAATGGCGCCTGCGGCCAGAACGATGGCGGCGGTAGGCTCCGAGGTAGTTCTTCAGGTTTACGGCGAAGAGCAGACAACCACTGAGCCGGAGTCAACCACTCAAACTCAGACCCAGGTTCAGGAAGTAGAATAATTCAACTAAAAAGAACGCCCCGCGTCATTTCTGCGCAGGGCGTTTTGTTATTTTAAGTATTGTAGGAACGGCGGAACATAATATTGATTTTTTCCGCCAAAGGCTTGTTTTCGTCCTTGTCAAGCCGCGGGTCGTCGGCAAGTATCTCTTCGGCGCACTGCCTTGTCAGTCTAAGTGTTGCCGTGTCTTCGAGCATATCTGCTATTTTAAGTTCCGGCAGGCCGTGTTGGCGTTTGCCGAAGAAATCGCCGGGGCCGCGCTGGCGCAGATCTTCGTCTGCAATATCGAAACCGTCTGGGCAGTGCTTCATCGTCATCAGACGCTTTTTGGCAGTGTCTCCTTTTGAATCGGAAACAAGAATGCAGTAACTCTTTTTACTTCCTCTGCCTATGCGGCCTCTTAGCTGGTGAAGCTGTGAAAGACCGAAGCGCTCTGCGTTTTCTATTATCATTATAGTGGCGTTGGGAACATCAACGCCCACTTCAACAACCGTTGTTGCCACCAGAACCTGAACGTCGCCCCGTGCAAAGGCTTTCATAACGTTGTCTTTTTGTTTCGGCGTCATCTTACCGTGGAGAAGCCCCAGATTGTAGCCGTAGAGTTCTGTTTGGGAAAGTTTTTCGGCGTAGGCGGAAGCCGCTTTCATCTCGTTTTCGCCCTCGTCAACCAGCGGACAGATTATGTAGCCCTGTTCGCCTCTTTCAATAGCGGCTCTGAGAAATCTGAAAATTCGGCTGTGGTATTCAGAAGTTACAACGTCCGTGCGTATTTCCTGCCGTCCCGGGGGCAGTTCGTCAAGAACTGAGATGTCCAAATCGCCGTAAATTATCATGCCCAAAGTGCGGGGGATAGGAGTTGCACTCATAACAAGCGTATTGACCTCACTGCCTTTCATTGCAAGGTCAGCCCTTTGCTGAACGCCGAATCGGTGCTGTTCGTCGGTTATTACAAGCCCCAGATTTTCAAATTCAACATCATTTTGAATAAGAGCGTGAGTTCCTACCGCAATGTCTGCCGTGTGGTCAATCAACGCTGATTTTATTTCGCGCTTTTCTTTTGCTTTTACAGCTCCTGTAAGCAGAACTGTTTTTATATCAGTATCCTTGAAAAATTTATTCAGCGTTTCAAAATGCTGGGCTGCAAGAATTTCCGTAGGCGCCATAAGCGCGCACTGGTATCCGTTTTTCACCATGGAATACATGAGAGCCGCCGCCACAGCTGTTTTACCGCTGCCTACGTCGCCCTGGAGCAGTCTGTTCATCGGGTAACCGCTCATCAAATCTTCGGCGCACTGGCTTATTGAACGCTTTTGGGCGTTTGTAAGTTCAAAGGGCAGAGCCTTTGCAAATTCGGCGGTAAAATCATTCGCCATTATTTGATTTGTTTTGTGTTTTTTTCTTCCTTTCAGTTTCATAAGACCGAGAGAAAGAACCAGTAATTCTTCAAAAATCAGGCGTTTTTTTGCCTTTTTAAGCATCTCAAAAGAGTCGGGGAAATGAATTTGCCTAATTGCGCTGTCATAAGAAATAAGGCCGTAACGCTCTCTAATTTCTTCAGGCAGAGTTTCCGGCAGTTCGCCTATATTTTCCAGCGCGTATTTAAGCACTTTTTCGATTGCCTTTGAGTTAAGGCTGCCCGTGGCGGGATAAACGGGATGAATTTTACTTGCTTTGTCGGCAGGTTCTATCTTAGGCGCGCTCATCTGAGCCGTGGTAAGATTTTTCTCTATTTTTCCGATAAGCAGATAATCTTCATATGTGTGAAGTTTCTGCGCCAGGTATTTGTTGTTGAAAAGGGTAACGTGGATTATCGTTTCACCGTCTGTAAAATCACATTTGTAAATTGTCATCCCGCGCCTTATCATATGCTCGTGAACGGGAGTTACCATTGTCGCTCTTATGCAAACAGGGGAGGAATTTTCGCTTTCTTTTACAGTCTGTGTTTTGCTCCAGTCCTCATATTTTCTCGGAAAGAAATTTAACAGGTCATCAACGACAAATATGCCCAGCTTATTGAAAAGCCGGGCTTTTTTTTCGCCAACACCTTTAATGTATTGAATGTCGTTTTGCCTGATGTCCATTTTTTATTCAACCGAAAGAATGTAGTAATAGATCGGCTGACCTCCGTTTACGATGCTGATTTCCATATCGTTGCCGTACTTTGCCGAAAGTCGTTCTTCCAGCATTTCAGCGGAAGATTCGTCGGTGTCCTGACCGTAAATGATGGTAACAAGAGAGTGTTCTCCGCGTTTAAACAGTTTTTCAACCGTTTTGAAAGCGATGTCAACGGTGTCATTTCCGATAAACTTAATTTTACCGTTAACGAGACCCATTATCTCGCCTTCTTTCACCGGTTTGCCTTCGATTTCGCTGTCTCTTGCGGCAAACGTTACCTGGCCTGTCTGAACATGGCCTGCGGCGTCCATCATTTCCATCTGGTTTGTATCTGCGTCTGCTGTTTCGTCAAAAACCAGCATTGCGCTTATTCCCTGAGGGATTGTCTTAGTCTGAAGGACACGCACATCGCGGTCCTTTGCAAGGGGAATAGCCTGCTCAGCCGCCATAATAATGTTCTTATTGTTAGGCAGAACAAATACGGTCTTCGCAGGAGTTGCCATAACTGCGTTGAGAATGTCGTCTGTTGACGGGTTCATGGTCTGACCACCGCTGACAATAATGTCCGCTCCGATGTCTGTAAACAGTTCTGCCACACCTACGCCGGCGCATACAGCCACAAAGCCGTACTCGTTTTCCGGCTCAACAGGGGTGGGATTATGGGGTTCTTCACCTTCAGAAACGCCTTCTCCAGCGTTTCTGTGCTGGTAGCGCATATTGTCAATCTTAATGTTTATAAGCTGACCGTATTTTAGCGCCGCCTGGATTACGTTGCCAGGTTCGTTTGAATGAACGTGAACTTTAATTATATCGCTGTCGTCAACAACTACTACGCAGTCGCCGATTGACTCAAGATAAGCGCGAAGGCTGAGAGGATCCTTTGCCTTTGCTGACTTTGATTTTTCAATAAGGAATTCTGAGCAGTAGCCAAACTCAATGTCTGAAGAGGCGGAAGCAACAGTGCTCTTGGAGGGAGTACTGACCGGGGTAACGCCGGAGCCGTCCTCAGCTTCTATCATTACGCCTTTTTTGATAACCGAGCCCATGCCCTTGAGAATAAGCACAAGGCCCTGACCGCCTGCGTCAACAACGCCGGCTTTCTTAAGAACGGGCAGCTGTTCAGGAGTTTTTGCAAGCGCTTCTTCGGCTGCGTCCAGAGCGGCTTCGCACACGTCAATGGTTTCACTGCCGCTTTCTGCGGATTTTTCAGCCGCTTCGGCAGCTTTGCGGACAACTGTAAGAATTGTGCCCTCCGTGGGTTTCATAACAGCTTTGTAAGCGGCGTCAACTCCCTTGCGGAATGCGTTGGCAACAGCTTTGCCGTCCGCCGTGTCCATGCCTTTCAGCGCTTTTGAAAAGCCTCTGAAAATAAGCGAAAGAATTACGCCGGAGTTACCTCTTGCACCTCTGAGCAGTGCCGAAGCGCAGCGGGAGGATGCCTCCTCAACTGTGCAGTCGTCGCCCAGAACTGCCATTTCTTTTGCAGCGGCGCCGATGGTCATGCTCATATTTGTGCCTGTATCACCGTCCGGAACAGGGAAAATATTAAGCGCGTCTACCGCCTGTCTGTTGTTTGCAATATTGTTTGAGGCGGAAATTACTCCGTCTCTGAACATAGAACCTGTTATCATCTGTATTTCTCCAATCCGAATTGCGTCAGTTCAAGCCGTCAACATAAACGTTAACGCTGGATACTTTCAAATCCGTTGCTTCTTCAACGGTGTATCTGACCTTGTTAATAATGCTGTCAACGATAGCGGTGATGTTAACGCCGTACGAAACAGAAATGTGAAGGTCGATGTTTAAAGAGCCGTTGACGCTTTTTACGCAGACGCCCTGGCTGGAATTGTCCCATGAAGCTTTGTGCTTGATGGCAGACACGATTGTCTCGTAAGTGCTGGAGTTTACCATTCCGGTAACGCCGAAGCAAGACTGCGCAGCTCTGCCTACAAGGTTGGCGAAGTACGCGTTTGTAATCTCAATGTATCCGTTGGGATTTTCAAATTTAATCATATCTTTTCCTCCGTGATAATTAACGGTTTGTCAAAAAGGACGCCGCCTTATTCAAAGTACCAGTCTTCAATATTTGCGAAAAAGTTGTTGTAATAACCCTGCATATCTCCCTTGAGAGATTTTGAATAACATATCATGCCTTTTCTGTACAAAATAGGTACGTACGGCATGTTTTCGCTGAATGAAAGAATGAATTTGCCCAGTTCTTCTTCACCGTTCAGATATTTTTTGTAAACTGCCGCGGTGCTTTCTTTTCCCTGGTCAATTCCGTAACGGGCGGCTCCGCTTGAGGTGAAGAATGTGTTTAGGCACATATCGTTTGGCAGTCTGGTCTCGCCCAGATATATGTCATAATCAAGATTTTTAATTCTGGTTTTATACGCGCTGAATTTCTCTTTTTCAACAGTTACCTTAAATCCGACAGCCTCAAGTTCGCTTTTTATAAGAGAAGCCGCCGCAGTGCGGTTAACGGTGTCGTTTATAAGAAGTGTTATTTCCAGATCTTTTGCTTCCAGCGAACTTAGCGAAATCTGTTGTTTTGCCGCCGCGGTGTCTGCTGTTTCTGAAAATATCTTAGTGCTTGAAGCCAGTTCAAACGATGGGTGAAAAACGCCTGTTGCCGCAGAAGCATAGCCGGAATATGCGCTTTTTGCAATTGTCGCTCTGTCAATAGCCAGCGATACGGCTTTACGGATATTGGCGTTTGACATTGAAGTGGATTTGTTGTTAAACCCGATATAAACCAGATTGTTCAGCGGAACCTGTTTCTTCGCCGCCGTAATTCGCTTTGTGCTGTTTTCTGACAGATCGCGGAAAGCGTAGCTGATATTGCCGATGTTTACAGCGTTGTCTATTGAGTCAGCCGCGGCAATATTTACAAGATGAATAGTTGTAATATGTGGTTTAAAGCCCTCAATATCGTTGGCGATAAGCGTCATTCCTCTGTCTGTCGCCTTGTACTGATATTTTCCGCTTCCTATCGGATATCCGTCTTCGCTGTCATTGGTAGAAGCAATGGGAAACGACAGAAGATTGTGGGCATACGGATTTGCGTATTCCAGAGAAAATACAATAATATTATCCCCGTCAGCGTAAGCTGAATCAATTCCTTTTAATGTGCTTCCGTAGGCAGGGGAGTCAGCGGCGGCGTTAAAGCTGTAAACAACGTCTTCGCTGGTAAGGGCACTGCCGTCGGAAAAGTGAAGTCCGCTGGGAATAGTTACTTTAAGGGTTTTGCTCTCAGTATATTCATAGCCTGTGGCGATATTCGGCACGGCTGAAAAAGTTTCGTCAAGGTCAAAAAGCGATTCGAAAACAAGGCTTGCCAAAACCTGGTTGTTTTGGGTCTTTGCCTTAAACGGGTCGAGGCTGTCCGACTGAGTATAACTTAGTTTGAAGTTTTCATCATCTGTTACGAATTGGGTAACAGTTTGCGCCGTCGTTTCGGTGCCGTTGTCATCAGTGCTTTGCGAGCAGGCGGAAAAGAGACCGGCTGTCAGCAGCACGGCCAATAAAACGGCCAAAAATTTTTTTGCCATTTCTACCTCCTGATACGCTTAATATCTACTGTTTTGCCTGTTTTTTCATCAATATCAAACAGGCAGCCTTCAAGTACGCAAACCCCGTCTTCGTTAAGAAAACGAACAGGGAGATTGGTGCGCATTCTTTCTATCGCAGTTTGCGGCGTTACGCCGAGAACGCTGTAATACGGGCCCGTCATGCCGAGATCGGTTATATATCCGGTGCCGCAGGGGAGAACCTGCTGGTCGCTTGTTTGAACGTGGGTGTGGGTTCCGAATAAAGCGGATATACGACCGTCAAGGAAAAAACCAAGGGCTCTTTTTTCCGCTGTTGCTTCCGCGTGAAAATCAATAACAATGATATTTACGCCCAGGTCTTTTAATCTTTCAATTTCAGCTTCAGCGGCGTCAAACGGGTTTTGTATAGGCTCCATGTAAGCGGCGCCCTGCAAATTTATTATTGCCACCTGACATCTTCCCATATCAAGCACCGCAGTTCCTCTTCCTGGAGCCGACGGATGATAATTTAATGGTCTTACAAGAAATTCGTTTTCATCAAGCATCGGATAAATTTCTCTTCGGCGCAGGCCGTGGTTGCCGAGAGTTATAACGTCTGCTCCGCTGTCAAATATAAACTGGGCGCTGCCGGGCAGAATGCCGTTTCCCACCGCGGAGTTTTCGCCGTTGACAATAACGATATCCGCCATGAGTTCGCGCTTGAGCGCAGGCAGTGTCTTTCTGAGATAATCACATCCCTGCTTTGATACAACGTCTCCTATTGCCAGAATTTTCAAAATAACACCGTTTCTATATAATAAAATAATGCAGAAACATTATACAATACTTTAAGATTAAAAACAACATGAAGCATAAAAATTTATTGTTTGGAAACTTTTAATTACAAATTACAAATTCTTGTTTTACCGCCGGTAATAATATGACAGAAAAATACAGAAAAAGCCCCGCTTTTTGCGGGGCTTAAAACTATTTGTCTTTTTCTTCGGTTGTGGTTTCTGCATTTTGCTGAGTTGTCTGCTGATCATCGCTGTTTAATGCTGATGAATTATTCGTTTTTTCAGAGTTTTCACCGAAGCAAGTAATGGAGCAGTCCTCATCCAGCGTTATCGCCATATACTGTTTCTTTCCCCATTCTTTAGCGGCGAACTCGCCGAAAGTATTGTTGTCGGGGAATATGCAGTCGGGAGATATTTTAAGATTGCAGGTATCGAAGCCGACAGCGTAAGGCGTTTCCTCTATTCCGCTGTCTTTTACTCCGTTGCCGCCGTAGCGGGCGCTGAAAGCGGAGGCTTCTTTCTTGTCGTCAAACAGGAAGCGGATTTTGCTGTTGATATACCAGTCTGTCTCTTCTCCGTCTTTGGCATAGCTGAAAGAGTGATTTCCGATAAGAATTTGACATTTAACGTCGATTTTCTGCTCTTCAATATGTCTTATAATATCGACGCTGTCGCCGATAATGATCTCTGTGTCTGCTTCCGTATAAAGCGGTTCGTCGCTTTCGCTTGTAACGCCGTCCTCATCGGTGGTGTGGGAAAAGCGCTTAAACGTTCCGTCCTTATCATAATATTTTGCTGAGGTGAGCGTGCAGGTAGTAACAGAGTCTTTGTATTCAACGTCGTAATAGACTTCGCTTTTAAATGTTGCGTTGTCGTCCCTCGGCTCAATCCAAACGGTGAATTTGTCTGCGCCGTAGGTAGAGGTTTTGTCAAGTCCCTGGTCAAATGTAACGGAATATGTTCCTTTTTCGTCAACACATGTTATTTTTACCCCTGAGCGTTTGCCCGACTTGTCGGTATATTTTACCGTCATGTCGTTTGAATGGGAGGACAGGGTGTAATACTCAAATTCATTATCGCTGAATTTTGTATAAACAAGTAAATCGTCTTTGTAATATCTTGTGACCGTTTTGCCGGTTTCGGCGTCTTTTTCCTCTTTTTCGGTATACGTTTTGTCAACATTCATTTTGTAGTAAAAATCGACCTTGCGTATATCGTCGAGAATGTAGTTCACAGTGTGAACCTTGTCAAACTGATCTTTTATGTCTTTGTTGGCAACGAACACAATGTCCGTCGTGTTTTCCGAGCAGGCGGAAAAGAGAAAAAACACCGCCAGTAAAACGGATAAAACAATAGCTGTCTTTCTGATAGTTCACACCTCCAATGCTATACTTCATTAAAACACACTTGACCCCATTAGTCAACCGCCCATTTTAAAGAAAAAGCAATATTTAGGCGCTGTATTCGTTGAACGGCGCCTCTGTTTCTGATATAATATATAGGTGATTATTCAGGAGGTGTTTTTATGCCGATAAAACTTATCGCAACTGATCTGGACGGCACTCTTATGGCGGGAGATCATCTTACCGTTACCGAGAGAACGCGGCAGGCTTTGTACGCCGCCCATGAAAAAGGGGTAAAGATTGCTATTGCCACCGGCCGAACTCTTGATTTCATCGACCACGTTACTAATCAGATCGATTTTGTTGATTACGTTATATTTTCAAACGGCGCGTCCGTTTTTGACAGGAACGCTGGAAAAACTATTTATACCAACCATATTGTTCCCGACTCGGTTGAAAGAATACTTGATTTCCTTAACTCGTTTCCGGTATATTACAACCTTTATTTTGACGGCGGAATGTATATTCAGGAAAATAAACTCGGCTATTATGAAAACCACGAACTTCCCCAGGCGTTTCTTGATAGCTATATGAAAAAAGCGCATATATGCCCAAGTCTTGCTCAAGCCGCTAAGGGAAAAAGCGCAGAAAGCGTAGCCGTGTTTTCGCTGACTGACAGCCGAAGAGCGGAGATTTCCGACTTTTTAGCTTCCGAAGGATTAGTGCTTACCTCCTCAATGCCGCGGGAGGTTGAGGCTACGGCAAACGGCGCGGACAAGGGAAGCGCCCTTTCAGGTCTTTGCAGTTTGCTGGGATTTTCAGCTAAGGACGCAATGAGTTTCGGCGACTCCGGCAACGATATTACTATGCTCAGTGCCGCCGGTTATTCCTTCGCTATGGAAAACGGAGAAGACATATGCAAGAAAACAGCCGCCAATATTGCGCCGCCTAATACTGAAGACGGCGTTGCAAGAATGGTTGAAAAGTATGTTCTCGGACTGTAATAACAGCATGAACAGAATTTTCAAGTGTTAAGATATAAGAGAGTTAAAGCATTTAAATAAAATAAAGCGCCTCCCGCTTAGACCGCGGGGGGCGTTTTTGTTTTATCTTTGCTGTTAAGTTTTAGGGCTATTTTTTGTTCGATTTTAGTTTCTGCGTTTTTTAACCGGTTTTTAAGTCCGATTTTCTTTTCCAGCAGATTGCGGAAATAGTCTATAAACGAACAGCCGAAGTATATTGCCGCTATACAGCCGAGCATTGCAGGTATCATCTGCCAAAGCGGCATCTTTATCAAAAATTCAAATCTGTCTTCAAGCCATCTGTCCCAAATAAGCGGCTGGGTGTGAATGAGATATACTCCGAGAGTTAGAGGAGCGAAAAACTTAATAAACGGCGTTGTGCTTTTTCGGGTTATCCTAAGCTGGGAGCAGAAGATAAGAAGTCCCAGTGATGTAAGTAAAACCGAAAAGTAAACGTAGTTGTACTGGGTGAGGAGGCCTTCCTTTTCTTTCAGTACTGCGGTGGGAACGTATTCGCTTATGAAAGATACTGCAATCCCTAATACTGCAAGGAGCATTCCTCTTGTTCTGCCGGCATATTCGTCGATTTTAAGCAATCTTACACAGGCTCCGAGAATGTAAAGCGATATCAGCCAAAGAAGAGAGTAACCTTTATTTGTTATAAATATCTCTTTTCCACCTATTATCTGAAGAACGGAGAAGAGAAGAAATATCGTTGTTCCGAGAATATAAAGCTCTTTTTTTGAAAGGCTTAAAAGCATTTTGTTAATAAAAGGAATGAAAAGTGAAAGGCCTACGTAAGCGGTTATGTACCAGTAGGCGCGCTTTGTAACGGGAAAAAAAGCCTGAAGCCAGTTGTCCGCCGTTAACGGTTCGCTTGAAAAAACGGCAAAGAGAACGGAAATTGACACAGAATAAAAAACTGTCTGAAGCCAGATAGAAACTGTCTTGTAATAGCGGTAATTTGACTTAACGCCTACAAAACCGCTGATAAGAGCATAACAGTTGACACAGCAGTAAGCGACTGCCTGGCAGAAAATGAGCCAGCCGTAAGCAACCGAAGAACGCTGTGCGCTTTCTGTAAGCCCTCCCTGAATCAGTATGTGAATTGTCACAATAAGCATCATTGACAGAATTCTAAGCAGGTCAATTCCGTAATTTCGTTTCATTATTTCCTCATTTCATCGACTCGTATTTTTTGTTGCCGATAATTATTAGGTCAATATCTTCATCAATATGATAAAACGCTTTGAAACGTTCTTCCCATATAGTACCGTCGCCGGGAGTTGAACCGCTGATATATCCGCTGGAGTAAGCCGGATACTGAGGAAGGATTACTTCCTTTTTACCGTCTTCTATCTGCGCGGCAATGTATTCTTCGCGCTCAACAGTAAAATCGCGGATGGTGACAAAAACTGTTGAAAGATATACACCGAGAAGAACAACGCAGACCATTATAGAGCAGAAGGCTGTTTTTGCGGCCTTTTCTTTGTTTTCTGTTTCGTTCCAAACCTGTTTGAAAAGAAGCCCCGCCAAAATCATCATCATTGCGTAGCAAGGCAAGAAGCAGCGTGCGGTTATGGGCGTAACAAAAAACAGAGGAGTAACAAACGCATATGAGCTTACAACTGTAAAAAGCATTCTTGCTCTTGTGCGCTTGTTAGTAACTGCAATGCAGATTATTATAAGCAGAGCCGCTGTGAAGAGAAGTGTAAAAGCAAATCTCCAGCCGAAATGGATGCTGTCTCTTGCATAAGTGTTTTTGTTGATGTTGTCTATAACTGAAATTACGGTGCAGAAAACGGCGTAAGCAACGCAGAAACCGGCGCTGACATTGAGCCAGAATTTCTTGCCTTTTGTAACCTTGTTTTTCTTATAGAAACGGTGAACAACAATGCAGGCAAGCACCGCAAGCGCAATGTTGAGTATAGCGTTGCACTCAAGGAAATAATCGGTGATTTTTTCCATATTAGCGCCGATAGTGGCAAAATATTTTGAAATAGTTCCGCCTACTGCGAACGAACGGTATTCATAATGGTCCTGACCGGAAGATATGAAGCCGTAAGATGAGTTTGTAAGCATTATTAAAGCGCCTACGCATGCGCCCAGGGCAAAAGAAACGTGACCGGCGCATATTTTTTTATATTTTATTTGAGTAAAGACTAATACGGCAAATCCTAAAAGCACATTATAAACGGTTACGTGCTCCATAAACAGTGCGCCGCATACCCCCATAACAAATAAACCGGCAGCTGCGGCAAATGAGTATTTAGGCGGCTCCTTGTCCACAATGTCTTTTATGATAAGAATATATGCCAGTGAAATAAGAACAGGAGGCACATAATTTGCAAAGCCGGAAGTCCACACTACTGTCTGGCGGAAAAGGTCGTCAGGCATTGCAAAAACCATTGCAAGTTCCAGCGGAAAAAGCAAAGCAATTCGCTTGTCCACTATACGGGCAGTAAGAAATGTCAGTAAAAACGCGCCCGCCGCCATTACGATTATACGGATAACAGGAACTCTTGTGAGAGCTATAATAAGCAGATTTCCGAGATATCTGCCGTTATAATCCGCAAAGCCGCTTTTCAGTCTGTCAATACCAATTTGGCTGCCCCACGCCCAGTCGTCTTTGAAATACGGAACGCAAAATACGATTGCGGCGAAAGCAATAAACGCCAGTATACACAACACGGCTTCGGTTGTTTTGACTTTTTGCTGTTTTGTCATAATTACCTCCGATAAACTCCCCAAAAGCATAATAAATATACAACGCATGGAAAAATAAGTCAATAGTCAACATTATTAACAACTTTTTTTAATACTTTTTCCAAAATGTCTTTACAAAGTCTTTTTAATGTGATAAATAAGGTAGTTGAGATTAAAGGGAGCGAGGGATGCGCCTATGAAATCGCAAGTTACCGATGTTGAACAGAGATATGAAGAGGATTTCAAAAGAAGCAGGGGCAACGGGCTAAAAACGCTGTTTTTTATCTACAAAGGCAGTTACGGAAAACTGATTGGCTCCGCAATTGCTTTTGCAATAAAGCATTCTCCCTGCTGGATACTTCCTATCGTTACTGCAAACATAATAAACCTTGCAACGGGATTGACACCCGCGGGCAGACGTGAGATAATCTTAAATGCTGTCGGAATAGCCGTACTGCTAATTTTGAATGTTCCGTTTAACTATCTTCACGTACATTTGTATTCAAAAGCAGTGCGAAAATCCGAGGCAGGTCTGCGCCTTGCGCTTGTTACGAAACTTCAGCATCTGTCAATTTCTTATCATAAGGAAACCGAAAGCGGAAGGCTTCAAAGCAAGCTGATGCGAGATATCGAGCAGTTCCAGACGCTGTCTGAACAGCTGTTTGTGAACATGGTCATGATTATTCTGACGCTCGCTTTTACAATCTCGGTCACGCTTTCAAAGAGCATTGTTGTTTTCGTGTTCTTTGTGCTGGCTGTTCCTGTTGCGGTTCTGATTATGATGCTCTTTAGAAAGAACGTCAAAAAGAAGAACAAAGAATTCCGCACAGAGATGGAAAACACAAGCGCCAAGATAATAGAAATGGTAGAGCTTATTCCTGTTGCCAGAGCCCACGCTTTGGAAAACTGGGAAGTAAGAAGAATGTCAAAGCAGATAGACAGGGTTCGCAAGAAGGGCTACGAGCTTGACACTTTTCAGGCACTGTTCGGTTCCGTTTCTTGGCTGACTTTTCAGTTGTTCCAGGTTGTCTGCCTTGTGTTTACGGGCATTTTAGCTTATAAAAAAGTAATACCAGTTGGCGACGTTGTGCTTTACCAGAGCTATTTTTCAACAATTGTCGGCAGTATAACGACCCTTATTTCTCTTATTCCGATTATCGCAAAAGGACTTGAGTCCGTTTCTTCTATCGGCGATGTGCTTTTGTCTGATGATATTGAGAGAAATTCCGGCAAGAAAAAACTTCAAAACGTTAAAGGCGAGTATGATTTCAAGGATGTCCGCTTCCATTATTCCGGCGACGAAAAGGAAATACTCAAAGGGCTTAATCTCCACGTGAATGCGGGAGAAACAATAGCTCTTGTGGGCGAAAGCGGTGCCGGAAAATCAACTATACTCAATCTTGTTATCGGCTTTAACCAGCCCACTGGCGGAACTTTAACCGTTGACGGAAACGATATAACTGAGATTGACCTTCACAGTTACAGAAAGCATATTGCCGTCGTTCCCCAGACGCCTATTGTATTTACAGGCACTTTGAGAGATAATATTACATACGGAATGGAAAACGTTGACGAAAATGATCTCAAAACGGCGGTTGAAGCGGCTTGTCTTACCGATTTGATTGAAAGTCTGCCTGACGGACTTGATACGACGATAACCGAGCACGGAGCTAATCTCAGCGGAGGCCAGCGCCAGCGAATTTCTATTGCCAGGGCGATAATCCGCGATCCCGAGGTAATCGTGCTTGACGAGGCTACGTCTGCTCTTGACTCTGTAAGCGAACAGAAGATACAGCAGGCGCTCAACCATCTGACTGAGGGCAGAACTACGTTTATTGTTGCCCACCGTCTGTCAACGGTTCGCGACGCTGACAGAATAGCCGTTATGGAAAACGGCATTTGCGCCGAAATCGGCACTTTTGACGAACTTATGGAAAAGAAAGGCGCTTTTTACAGATATAAAATGCTTCAAAGCTGACAGCATTTTAGAATAAAAAGTAGGAGTAATATTTTATGGGAAGAGAAAAATTTTCATCCAGGCTGGGATTTATCCTGATTTCAGCCGGCTGCGCCATAGGACTTGGTAACGTATGGCGCTTTCCTTACATTGTAGGGGAATACGGAGGAGCGGCTTTCGTTCTTATTTATCTGCTGTTTCTCGTTATTCTCGGTCTGCCGGTAGTTGTTGCAGAATTTGCCGTAGGCCGAGCAAGCCAGCGAAGTGTGGCAAAGTCGTTTGACGTTCTGGAGCCTAAGGGCACAAAGTGGCACCTTGTTAAGCACATGGACATTGCGGGCAACTACATTCTTATGATGTTTTATACAACTGTTGCCGGCTGGATGCTTTTGTACTTTTTCAAAATGATGAAGGGCGATTTCGTATCGCTGGACACCGCTCAGGTAAGCGCTGAGTTTAACGGAGTTTTGGCAAATCCGGGACTGATGACGCTCTTTATGGTAATTATCGTCGTTTTGTGCTTCGGTATCTGCGCCCTCGGACTTCAGAAAGGCGTTGAGAGAATTACAAAGGTAATGATGGTAATTCTGCTTCTTCTGATGATTGCGCTGGCGATCAACTCGGTTATGCTTGAGGGCGGAAAATCAGGCCTTGAATTTTATCTTAAACCTGATTTCAACAAGATGAAAGAAGCCGGTATAGGCAACGCGATTTTTGCCGCGTTGGGTCAGTCGTTCTTTACTCTCAGCATCGGCATGGGCGCGCTGGCAATATTCGGCAGTTATATTAACAAGGAAAGACGTCTTACCGGAGAAGCTATAAGCATTACGGTTCTTGATACTTTTGTTGCTCTTATGGCGGGTCTTATCATTTTCCCTGCCTGCTATGCTTACGGTATCGAGCCGGATTCTGGCCCTTCTCTTATTTTCATAACTCTGCCCAACGTGTTTAACAATATGCCCGGCGGCAGATTCTGGGGCTCGCTGTTCTTCCTGTTTATGACTTTTGCGGCTGTGTCAACGGTTATAGCCGTATTCCAGAACCTCGTTTCCTGCACTACGGACCTTAAAGGCTGTTCAACCAAGAAAGCAGTTTTGATAAATCTTCCTGTTATCATCTTGCTTTCTCTTCCCTGCGTTTTCGGATTTAATCTTCTTCAGAGCTTTGCTCCGCTGGGAGAAGGAAGCACTATTCTCGACCTTGAAGATTTCATCGTCAGCAACAATATTCTTCCTTTGGGCAGTCTTGTTTATCTTCTTTTCTGTACTTCAAAGAGAGGCTGGGGCTTCAAGAACTTCATGGAAGAAGCAAATACAGGAAAAGGCGTAAAATTCCCTCGTTGGATTCGTTTCTACATTTCTTATATTCTTCCTATTCTGATTCTTGTTCTCTGGGTTCAGGGATACGTAAGCAAATTTGCATAAATCTGTCAAAAAAATATTCAAAACTCCGCAAGCATTTGTTGCTTGCGGAGTTTTATTTGCTCATTATGGAAAAATAAATGTTTTTTGTGTATAATAATTAAGATGAAGCGGCAAGGCCGCATTGATTTGCGGAAGTGATATTTTGAGGAAAAAGATCATGAAAATCATAGCGATTTTATTGGCGGTTTTGGTTATTGTCGTTGTAGTTACAGTGCCGACCGTTATTTATTACAGAGGCGACTGTTCGGATTATATGCTTTCAGACGAGTTTCGTGAGAGCATAGAAAACGCCGATTATTCCAGAAGCGACAGCACCGTAGCCCGTATCATGACCTCAAATCTTTTAGTCCATTACGAGAGCTGGGGCGGATGCGACGCTCACAAGCGCGCGGGAATGTTTTTCGAGGTCCTTGATACTTATAAGCCCGACGTTGTGGCGCTTCAGGAAATGAGCGACCAGTGGTTTTGCTGTATTATGCGAAACAAAGGCAGTTATAAAATGATACATCCCGTTTCCACCGGAGCGCTTGTAAAAATGACGGCGATAATTTATAACAGCGATACGGTCAATCTGCTTGACAGCGGCGAAATGGCGTATTCAGAGGGCGACAACTTTCGCCTGAGACGCGTCGTTTGGGGACTTTTTGAGGATAAGAAAACAAAGAAGCAGTATATCGTTAGCTCCACCCACCTTGATTTGGTTCGTGAAGGCCAGGAAAAATCCGAACTTAAGGTGATGCAGAGCCAGGTGAAAGAGGAAATATCTCTTTCATCCGACTTGCAGAAAAAGTATTCCTGCCCCGTTTTTGCCGCAGGAGATTTTAACACGATGGACAACGGCGGATACGATGAGATATATGACGCGCCGACGGTTTATAACCAGTTGGCGTCTTCGTTGACAGATACTAAGAGTAAGGCAAAAGAACTTACCGCCGGCAATGCAAAGAAAGCTTCATCGCCCACTTATGACCATATTTTTCAGCTGGGAAATGCCCAGGTAGAAAGATATTCAATTTTGTCTGACAGTTCTATGGCGTCTATGTCAGACCATTATCCCATATTTATTGACGTGGCATTATAGAAAAGAGTGATGATTTATGTGCGTCAAAAATAAAAATAAAAAACTCAGCGAGGAAGAACTGATAAAAAAGCAGTACAACGAAATGACTGAAACTCCGGTAAACCGACTGATAGCCTCGCTTGCTCTGCCCACTGTAATCAGTATGCTCATTACTACTATTTACAATGCGGCGGATACATATTTCGTTTCAAAAATCAATGTCAGCGCCAGCGGCGCAACAGGCGTTGTGTTTAGTCTGATGGCCGTTTTGCAGGCTTTCGGATTTATGTTCGGCCACGGCTCCGGCAGCTGCATCAGCCGCCGCCTCGGAGCAGGTAAAGTTGAAGAAGCGCGGAGATATTCGTCAACAGGTTTTTTCCTTTCTATTGTCAGCGGAACGTTAATTCTTGTTTTCGGACTTATTTGGCTTACTCCTCTTATGCGCCTTTTGGGCAGTACAGATACGATTTTGCCTTACGCCAGAGACTATGGATTTTGGATTTTGCTTGCGGGGCCGGCAATGACAGGCTCCTGCGTGCTGAATAATATACTTCGTTACGAGGGCAGGGCGTCTCTCGCTATGATCGGGCTTATTTCAGGCGGAATTCTGAATATGATACTTGACCCTGTTTTTATCTTCCTTTGCAAAATGGGTATCTCAGGTGCGGGGCTTTCAACGGCTGTTTCCCAGTACATAAGCCTGTTTTTGCTCTTCATAATGTTCAAGATCGGGAAGACGGAGAGCCGAATGGAGTGGAAATATATCACTCTGAAAATTCCGCTTATTCTTGAGATTGTGCGAACGGGACTGCCGAGCCTTGCACGCCAGGGGCTTAACAGTTTCTCAAACATGGTGCTAAATCTTTCTGCCGCTGTTTACGGTGACCCGTGTATTGCCGCCATGAGTATTGTAAGCAAGTGTTCAAGCTTTATTTTCAGCATTGCGCTGGGTATAGGGCAGGGCTTCCAGCCCGTTTCAGCCTTTAACTACGGGGCAAAGAAATTCTCACGTGTAAAAGCGGGAATGAGGTTTACCCATGTTTTCGCAACGGCAATAATTACTGTTTTCTCGGTTATCTGCTTTGCGTTTGCGCCGCAGATTGTTCAGTTTTTCCGTTCGGACGCCGAGGTCGTCAGCATAGGTACAGCCACCCTGCGCTATCTCTGTGTTTCGCTTGTGTTTATGCCCACGATAATGGTGGGAAACATGACTTTCCAAAGTATCGGAAAAACGGGAAGGGCGTTCTTCCTTTCCTGTACTCAGAACGGACTGTTCTTTATTCCTCTTTTGCTGATACTGCCTCACTTCTTCGGACTTAGAGGGCTTGAGTTTGCCCAGCCGTGTTCAAATATATTGGCAGCGGCTGTAACGGTTCCGTTCCTAATACAGTTTGTCCGCAAACTGCCGAAAGACGCCGAAAAAAGCAAATAATAGCTGTAAAAAAAGACCTGACTTGCTTAGCAAGCCGGGTCTTTTTGTCAATAATTATTTTGTGTAGTCTTTTATGTTTTGCTGGGATGTTTCTTCGCCGTCTTTTATAAGTATTTCAGGATACCATTTTGACGAAAGTGCATACGGATTTTTTTCGCCAAGGATGTCGCAAATAGCCTGTGGATAGTGGGGATGCTTATTGTCCTCGGCAATGACGTCGCTTTTAGAACTGTCCTGCATTACGCAGACGAGAACGAAGCGAAATCCCTCGTATTTTCTGCTTTCAACAGAAACTGTCAGCAGTTTGTCGTTTTTTGTAAGCGTGTATCCCGTATCATACATAAACCTGTTGGTGAGGCGGTCAAAGTAATTCTTATAACTTTCAGAAGTCATTTCGTACGTTACGTTGTACGGAAAAACGTAACCGTTGTCGTCTTTGGGATCTGTGTTGGTGTAAAACGCACCGAGAATGCGCCATCTCTGCTTCTGGAACATTGAGTCATACTGGATGAAGCAACCCGTGTTGTTGCAAGCCTGTGCGTCCTGGTAAGCGCTCTCAATATCGCCAAGCTGATCGGCTGTGCCGTAAATCACCGTGTTAAAGCCAAATTCCATAAAGTCACACGTAATATCTATGTAAGGAGACGAAGTGGTCGCCGTTTTTGTTACGGGGATCGGTGTGTCCGAATTTCCGTAATTGAGAAATCCTGCAAGGTTTTGGTTTTCGCCGTAAGCGTCGCAGTATTCCTCAAGCATTCCGTCAGGAAAACTTATGGAATATTTTTCCTCATACGGTTTTAGATAAGCGTTGGCGTTGCTTTTGTTTATGAAAACGATGAGAAGTATGACGGCGACTATTAAAACAACCGCACCAGCCGCAATAAGTACGCCTTTGAGAGCCTTTTTGTCCTTCTCGGACAGAGGCTTTCTTTCTCTTGGCGCTTTTTCTTTTTGCTTTTTCTCCTGTGGTGACTTTTCTTTGGAGAATTTCGCTTTCTGCTGCTTTTTATCCGCTTTTGGCTTTTTGGCAAATGAAAGATGCTTTTTTTCTTTCTTTTCTGCCTTTTCGCCGTTTTCTTCCGAAGCGTTGCCTTCTGTAATTTCTTTTTCAGCCGCATTTTCAGGCGGCTCAATATCAGGCGGTGCAACTTTGCTCTCGGAATTGTTGCGGCTTTTCAGTTCGCTTTGTAATTCGGATAAGATTTTGTCAATTTCGTCAGGCTGTCTGTCTTTTTCGTCTTTCATGCTTTAATGACAATCCTTTTCGCGTTATTTACTGCTCTTTCCATCATTGCCTCAAGATCCTGCATTTTGCTTTCTGCTTTTATTATGTCGCCGACTTTCGGCTTCGTTTTAGGATGCTTGGGGGTGAATACGGTACAGCAGTCTTCGTATGGTTCTATTGAAGTTTCAAATGTGTCAATTTTGCGGGAAATGGCAATGATCTCGTCCTTGTCCATTCCAATACACGGACGGAACACAGGCATATCCACTGCGCAGTCGGTGCAGGCAAGGGCGTAAACAGTCTGGCTTGCCACCTGACCTACAGATTCTCCTGTAATAAGAGCGGAACATTTCTGCTGGCGGGCGATGCGCTCGCTTATCATCATCATTACTCGGCGCATAATAATCGTGAAGTATTCTTCAGGGCATAAATCACGGATCTGTTCCTGGATTTCGGTAAACGGAACAACGAAAGTCGTAATCCAGCCGCTGTAACGGGCTACTTTTTTCAGCAGGTCCATTACTTTCATCTCTGCCAGTTCGCTGGTGTAAGGCGGAGAAGCAAAATGGATTGCGCAAAGTTCTATTCCGCGCTTTGCCATCATGTATGAGGCAACGGGGGAATCAATTCCGCCGCTGATAAGAACAGCCGCTCTTCCTCCTGTTCCCGTCGGCATTCCGCCTGCTCCGTGGATATTGTTGCCTCGGATAAACGCGTAGCGGTCGCGGATTTCAACCGTAACAGTTATGTCAGGATTATGCACGTCAACTTTAAGATGACGGAAATTGCGCAGCAGGTGAGCGCCTACTTCGCGGCATATCTCAGGAGACTTCAGCGCAAATTTCTTGTCGCTGCGCTTTGCTTCAACTTTGAAAGTTGAAGCGTCTGAAAGCTCATCTCTAAGATATTCCACGGCAGTGCGTTTGATGTCGTTCATATCTTTTTCGCATACCGCAGCGCGGGAAAGCGCCGCAATGCCGAAAACTCTCGTGAGAGCGTCAACTGCGTCGTCCAGGTCGATATCCTCGTCCTCCGGCTCAACCATTATGGTGGACTGGCTTTTGGTAAAGTTGAAAGTGCCGAGCTGTGCCAGGTGGCGGCGCATATTTTTTATCAGCACGTCCTCAAATGAACTTCTGTTAAGCCCTTTAAGAGCGAGTTCTCCGTTTTTAATAAGTACGATTTCTTTCATTTTTTATTCCTATTCTTTCGGGTGTTTTTCGATTAACTCTGTAAGCGCGGAAATTAAGGCGTCTATGTCCTCTTTCGTGTTAAACCTTGACAGGCTTATTCTTATTGATTTATCAATAACGTCGTCTGCAAGACCCATTGCGGTAAGCACATGGCTACGTTTTCCTTTTGCGCAGGCGGAACCGCTGCTGACGAATATTCCGTAATTAGCGCTGAGTTCCTGGATTATCGTCTGGCTGCGCATAAATGTGGGGATGCAGATATTGATAATATAAGGCGAAGCGTCGTTTGCGCTGTTAAACTTTATTCCGTCAATTTTCTTAAGTTCTGCCTGGGCGTATTCGTTTATTTCCTTGATTTTCCTGCTCTGTTCGCTTAGAGACGGAAGACAGCTAACCGCCGCACCGAAACCGCCTATAAGGGGTGATGGTTCGGTGCCGGGGCGAATTTTCTTTTCCTGCTCTCCGCCGAATGTCCGCGGCAGAATTCTTGCGCCTTTGCGTATATAAAGAGCGCCGACGCCTTTCGGTCCGTGAATTTTGTGGGCGGTAATCGTTACAAGATCAGCGCCGAGTTTTGCGGGACGTACGGGAACTTTTCCGAATGCCTGGACGCAGTCAATGTGAATAAGTGCAGGCGCCTTTGCTCTTTTTACGGCTTTGCTTATATGTGAGACGGGCATAACCGAGCCAACCTCGTTGTTTATCATCATTATTGAAACGAGTATTGTATCGCCGTTTATTGCTTCGTCTATCTGTTCTTCGGTAATTCTGCCGTAACTGTCGGGCATAAGGCGTATTACTTCAAAGCCCTCTTTTTCCAGTTCGTCAATAGTCTGAAGCACGCTTTCGTGCTCAATTGCGGTTGTAACTATTCGGTTGCCTTTGCGGCGGTTAGCGTGAGCCGCGCCGAAAAGTGCAAGGTTGTTTGCTTCTGTGCCGCCTGAGGTGAAGAAAATCTCATCTTTTTCAGCGCCAAGAGCGTCGGCTATTGCCTGACGGGCTGAGATGACTTCTTTCATTGCCTCAATCCCAGGTCCGTGAAGACTTGAGGGATTGGCATAGTGCTCTGTCAGCATATCGCTGACGGCTTTAACGCATTCTTCGCACGGCTTTGTTGTTGCCGCGTTGTCAAGATATATGTGCATTTACTTTTTCAGTTCCTTTAACTTGAATATGGCGACGATGGTCTTTGCGTCCTTGATCTCACCGCTCATTATTTTATCTACCGCTTCGTTTATCGGCATACGGACAATGTCAAGATATTCGCTTTCGTCCAAATGCTGTTCGCCGAAAGTCAGCCCCGTTGCGCCGAAAAGACGAATAATTTCACTGCAGTAGCCGGGAGTGGGATAAATTTCTCCCAGAGAGAAATAATTTTCCGGAGTTGCTCCGCATTCTTCTTTAAATTCCCTAAGTCCGGCTTTTGCGGGATCTTCGCCTTTTTCAAGTTTTCCTGCGGGAATTTCATAGATTATCTCTTTGTAAGGATAGCGAAATTGCCTTACAAGAACTATCTCGTCGTTTTCAGTCAGTCCTGCAACTGCAACGCCGCCGGGATGGTCTACTATCTCTCTCTTTTCAGTTTTACCGTCAACCATTGTTACGGTGTCGCAGTGAACGGTGATAATTTTGCCGTTGAAAATTCCGCCGTATTCTTCAGTCTGCTCAAAAAATCCAAGAGCAATAGCTTCAATATCGCTGATTTTTTCAGCCATGAATTTGGCTCCGGTTTCTATGAACTCGAATTTTGAGCCGTAGCCCCAGAGCACTCCGGCGCAGTCAATGTGATTTTCGTTTGCTCCGTTAACGTCGTAATTTTTGTCTCCGACCATAAGCGTATCGGAAGCGTCGGCGCCAAGTTCTTTCATACAGCGGCCGATTATGCTCGCCTTTGACTCGCAGTCGGTTTTGAATGAAACACCGCATACGCAGTCAAAATAATCTCTTATTTTGAAATGCTCCAGCAGTTCCTCGATGTAGTGGGTCGGTTTTGAAGAAGCAATGGCGATGCGGATATTGTCTTTTTTCAGACTTTTAAGCAGGTCTTCAATACCGTCGTACAGCTTGCTTTCTTTGATTATAGCGTCGTTGTAGCGTTCGCGGTATTTCTGAACCAGCTTTTGTGCTGTCTGAATATCTGCGTTGAATTTTTCCTGAAATGTTACAAGAAGGGGAGGACCGATAAAACAGCGCAGTTCCTGAAAATCGTCAGGCACTTTAAAGCCGTATGCTTCCAGCGCGTAGGCTGCGCTTTTCATTATTCCTTCTCCGGTGTCGCAGATTGTCCCGTCAAAGTCGAAAATCACATTTGAATATCTCATTTGGCTTCAACCTTTCTGAGAAATTTTTCACTGTTTACAACAAAGCGTTCGATTGTTCCGCTTCCGATAAGTTCGCCGTTGTTGTCTTTTGCAACGACGTCAAAAACAAGCTTTCTTCCATCTATAGTAGTGAGGTTTGCGCAGGCGGTGACAACGGTTCCAATTCCGCTGGCTTTGCAGTGGGTAATGTCCATTGCGGTGCCTACAGTTGTTTCGTCTTCGTCAAGATACTCCGCGATTGCTTCGCAGGTTGCTTTTTCCATCAGGGCAATCATAAATGGACTGCCGAATACCGGCAGTGAGCCTGATTCTGCTGCAAGCGCCGTATTAGTTGCGTTAACAATGGTCAGCGCTTCGCCTTTGATTTCAGTCTTAATGGCTTTCATGGCGTATTCTCCTCAGAGGCGGATTTTTCCGCCTATAATTTTTACGGTTAAATATTATAACACATCCTTTCAGCATATACAATTATAAAGAATAAAATAATCAGTGTACATGGGCCTTTTTCTGTGTTATAATTTTGTATCATAAAGGCGGTGACGAATTGAAAAGTTCTGTAAGACGAGTTTATTTGCTTGACGAACTGCGTGGTTTTGCTATCATCTGTATGGTTGTTCACCACGCTTTTCTGGATGTGGGCGATGTTCTACAGTTGAAATGGGGATATGATGTTTTTAACGCACTATGCGTTGTTCAGCCTCTTTTTTGGGCTATATTTATTATAATCTCAGGTATCTGTTCGAGATTGTCCAGAAATACGGTAAAAAGAGGAATTATTGTTCTTGCGTGCGGCCTTGCGGTAACGTTTGTAACGGCTGTGCTTATGCCGATTTTCGGGTTCCAGCAGTGTGAGATATATTTCGGTATCCTTTCCTGCCTTGGCTCCTGTATGATTATAACAGGATTGCTGATGCCTCTTATTGAAAAGACAAACGTCTTTGCCGGCATGATAATCAGCGCAGTTCTGTTTTTCGCAACGTATAATATAAGCAAAGGCAATTTGCTTTTTGGGCTTATTGATTTGCCGGACGCTCTTTATCAGCATGACTGGCTCTGTCCGCTGGGCTTTTACAGCGCCGACTTTTTTTCTGCAGATTATTTTGCAATCATTCCCTGGCTTTTCATGTTCCTGTTCGGCGCATTCGCCGGAAAATTTGTCAGGGACGGAAAACTGCCTGAATTTTGCTACAAAAGGCGAAGCGCGTTTCTCTGCCTCGTGGGCAAAAACAGCCTCTGGGTTTACCTCGGCCACCAAGTTGTACTTTACGCCGTATTTTTGTTAATCAGTATTTTTATTTAACCAAGACAAAGCGCACCTCATAGGATGAAATGAGGTGCGCTTTCCGGATGTTGGAGACGGTGGAATTTCGATGGTGAGAGAGGGACCGTTAATCGGTTCTAATTCGCCC